>JAPLGK010000190.1 GCA_026390195.1 Caldisericota bacterium | reverse complement strand
GCGCAATACATAATGGAAATGCGCCATGTTCAGCCTGTGGGACCATACTCTATCCTGGGTTACTCATTTGGCGGGGCCATTGCATTTGAGATGGCGCAGCAGCTGGTGGCTTGTCGTGAGAGCGTTGCCTTTCTGGGTTTTCTCGATAGTGGTTTTCCGGGGTGCAGCTTGGCAAGGGATGTTTCGTTCATCGAGCGCATGCTGCTGCACGCGCGGACAATGGCGCATCGTGGATCTATGACCAGGTTGGCCGCGTATGTGTGGCGTCGCATTGGCCAAGTGTGGATTCGGACAGGGCGTCGCTTGAGGCGGGCCATGCACTCGACACCGCCGAGCCCGAGTGACGATGCGTTGCAGAAGGTAGTTGCGGCCAACAAGGGTGCCTGGCTTGCATATGTCCCTCGCATGTGGCATGGACCCCTGACGATGTTCGCGGGCCTTGACCTTGAGAACATCTGGGGTGACTCGCGCAGTCGGTGGGCTGAGGTTATCGACGGCAAGCTCGATGTCGTGTGGGTGCCGGGAACACACGGGGGAGTACTTGAGCCTCCACACGTGTCGATCCTTGCGCAGGCGATGAATGATCGTCTTCGGCGATCACGTGTCATCGGCGTGGAGCCGGGTGTCCGTGCGGACTGACCGGTTGTGGCTATTCGGTCCTTCCGGTCCACGCGGGGAGAGTCCCTCCGACGGAACAGTCGACCTCTGGACGTGTCTGTTGGACGTGCCTGCAACGGTTCTTCGGCGCCTTGGCACCGGGCTCAGCGAAGAGGAAAGGCTGCGTGCGGCGAGATTGGTCGGGCTCGGGCCGGCATTGGCCTTCCTCGGTCGCCGGATCGTCGCGAGGACTGTCGCATCATGGTATACGGGCAAGCAGACTGCCGATGTACGATGGATTGCCAATCCTATGGGCAAGCCTGCACTGCAGGTGGGCTTGCGCGACGCGGACCTTCAGTTCAGCTGGTCTCAGGCGGGGACGATGGTTGCTGTCGCAGTCTCTGTATCGTCGCCCGTTGGGGTTGACGCCGTCGAAGGCGCGTCATGGAAACAGCTCGATGGAGCCATGGGAGTCTTCTGTTCACGTGACGAGGAGTTGGCTTTGCATCGTCTCCCCCCTGCCAGGAGATCTTCCGCTCTCGTGCAGTGCTGGGCGGGCAAGGAAGCATGCTTGAAGGCTGCTGGCATCGGTTTGCTGGGGGACCCACGTGGCGTGCAGACATGGGAAGGCGATCACCCGCAACAGCGCGTAGTATGGCAGGATGTACTGATGCCAGGTGGGCTCTGCATGACCATTCAACACGTGCAGCTGGACCGAGGGGTTCGCCTGGCTGTTGCTTGTGCCAAGCCAGAATGGCATCTTGTCCATCGGACACTGACTTGGCGCGGCGAGAACGCACATGGATGCGACTGATGTACCGGCAGCGAGGCGAAAACGCTCTGCCGCCATCCTCGTGCACGGCACTCACGTGCTGGTGGGACGGTTAGTCCACCCTTGGATGTCCCGCCACCCCTGAACGAGACCCTGCACTCGACGGCGGTGTCCTGAAGCGAGGTCGCGTGCGGCAAACCCGACCAGCAGGCCACACTGGGACCACAGGAAGGCGAGGATCGACAGGGGCGTGCGGCGGACCTGCTTGTGCCACAGAAGCCAGTAGTTGAATGCGTACATGCGGCCAAAGGTCAGCAGATCCACGCGGCCCCCGCCGGTTTCGTGATGGACACAGAGCGCCGCCTTGGCGCGCGCGAGGACCAGGCGAGTCGTGTGCAGGACCTGTCTGGACAGCATGACATCCTCCAGGAACGCATATGGGCCCGTCCGCTGCAAATCCTCGTCGAACCGGATGCCAGGCAGGTCGAACACGTTACGCCGCCAAGCCATGCAGTTGCCCCACATCCACTGCACATCCTCCTCACATCCGCCGAGAGTTGCCTGAGTTGTAGCTGCCCGCTCCGGAAGTGGTTCTCCATCCGTCGTGTGGCCGGAGACCAGAAATCCCTGCCGCCACGAGAAGTTCCCCAGAAGGAAGATGGCTCGGTACAGGTGAGCGGCGAGCCAGCGCAACCTGCCGTGAGCGCATGACGACCTCGAGGCGACCAGCGTGCACTGAGATCCTGCGATGTGGCGCTCGGTGTCAGCGTCGAAGACGAGTGTCAGCTGCCGCAGGGCGTCCGGCCACAGCTCAGCATCGTCGTCGAGGAACAGGATGACGTCCCCGGTACAATGTGGGATCGCGTCGTTGCGCTGTGAGGCAATACCACGGCGGGGAGCGCGGACGTAGGCCAGCATGGGGATGGACGTCTGTAGGCTTGTTGCAGCATCTCGGGCCATGTCACCCTCGCTCGCATCCCATAAGAGGACCCGGATGGGTGAGAGGGACTGCTGTGCCAGGGCCGGTAGGCTGATGGTCTTCAGTTCGTCTGCCCGGTTGCACGTGACGATGACGACCGAAATGCTTGTCGCAGGATTCATGAGGTTCTCGATGGTTCACGCGTTGCGCGAAGCCCTTCGCGGAAGGATGCCAAGTCGCTGGTTCTGCCTGCCAGCAGCGCAGGGATGAGGTATCTCAACAACAGGCCGGTTCGTGCCCATGCCAGGGCCAACTGCGACCATCTTCTGGCGGACGCCAACTCCTGCCAGACGAGCCAGTGGTTGTACACAACCATGGCAGGCTGGCTGGCGGTTGCGCCGTGGGGCCCGCTTCCCTGATGATGAATGGCCAGCGCCGACGGCGCACAATCCAGACCATAGCCGTAGCTTGCGTGCAAGATGCCAGACAGCAGAACGTCCTCACATTGGCTGTAGCCTCCAAAACGCATCAGTCGTTCATCGAACCACAGTCCGTGTCGAACGCGCGCAGGAGCTCGGCAATTGCCATCGGGAACAACTCGACATCGTCATCGACATAGAAGATGAAGTCAGACACACAGCTCCCCAGCGCGTCATTGCGCTGGCTGCTGGTTCCCGCACGCGGAGCGTGCTCATATTGCAGGCGTAGAGAAGAGTGCTGTGCCGCGAACTCGGCGGCAACGAGATCTGTCCTGTCATCGTCACTCGCATCCCAGACCAGTATGCCAAACGACGACGGGCATGTCTGCCGTGCCAGAGACGGCAGACTCGTTCGCCCCAAGTCATCAGGGCGGTTCTTCGTGACAATAGTGACTTTGAGCCTCTGTCGTTCATCACTCACCGGGACTCCTGTTCCTGGCCACGCAAGTGTGTCAGAAACCATCGGGCTCGGCCATACATGATGGTCTCAAACAGGGAAGGAGATATGGCAAGCAGGACATTGGACACAATGGTAGCCCACAACACTGGAGACACGAACGCGACTGACGCCGTTCTGAGACTTCCGATCAAGCATTCCAAGCGGCCTTTCCCCCAACAGGTCCGCCTGAGCGCCATGAGGCGCCACCTCGCGTGCATGGCCTGGATCATCAACCGTTCCCCGGGTACTACCTGAGCGAGCAGGTGGACGATGACGTCAGCGGTGACTTCATGCTCTCCAGCGAGTCCGGGCCACAGGTTGGCTTGTGCCAATCTGTGTTGCTGTCTGCTGTGCGTGGTTCGACGCAGTGAAGCGACGTCAAAGTAGGCAACGCAGCACCGGAGGTATCCCACAAGGGCTACCCAGAAGTCCGGAGTGGTCATACCGGTAGGCATGGCATACGTGCCCGACAGCAGGTAGCGTGGGAACATACTTGTGCAGGCAGGGAAGCTGTGGCGGCGGAAGACAGAGGTGACGAACTCCCGGAGAACGCTCTCACCATCTGAGGCTCTGGCATGCTCGAACCAGACACGTCGGCACAATGGGAGGACCCCTTGTCCGCCATGACTCAGCTTTCCTGACGCGTCCATTTCTTTCCAGTTGGTGTGTATGAGTGCGTTTCCTCCCAATCTCCGTTCTTCGCCCAGCAGCTCGCAGGCACGCTGTGGTTCCCACAGCTCGTCGGAACTCAGGAGCGCGATATTATGATGCGGTCGAGGCGTCTACACCCCGCTGAACTGCAGCAGTTCTGCCACGATGGTCGCCCCACACGACTTGGAGGATACGGTTTGACGGTAGTGTCCGCGTCGATAGGCGCCGCAGGGCTTCATCCGCGCTGTCTGTCAAGCCATCATCGACCACTACGATCTCGAGGAGCTCGGGGGGGGTCCTGTGGAAGGACGCTTTCGATTGCGGCGAGAACCATGGCAGCACGATTCCATGTCGTGATGACCATACTCAGAGCGGGGCCGCTGAATGAGTTGTCCACAAGAATCACCTTAGTTGAAATCGTGCAATTGCGCACAATCGAACATCTGGTCACCCGCTGGCATAGCGAGGGAGACATGCTATTGTGCCGTCATGATGACGAACTGTTCGGGACGGAGGTCGCTCGAGTCTGGCGAATGGTTGGACGGTGCTTACCCCTCCCGGTGTCCTTGATGTGGTGTCGCCCATTTTCTACGAGGCAGGGGCTTTCCAGTGTGCCCTGTGGCGTGTTGGCAGGGGACTGCGCGGAACCGTTCGCAGGCATGTGGCTCTGCTCGCGCAACAAGCTCGCGTCATGATCGTCTACTCGCATGCCAAGGCCAGGCAGGTCCAGCAGCTGTGGGGAGTTGCCGCAGACCACGTGCACGTCGTTCACATTGGGTGCGACACGTCACTGGGCAATGCGGCGTCCTTCTGGGACACCCTCAATCCGGGTCTTGACCCATCCGAGCTTTTTGTGCTGAGCGTGGGGCGCTGGGAGCCGCGCAAGAGGGCGCTGAAAACAGTGCAGGCAGCAAGGAAGGCGGGGACGCAGCTGCTGCTCGTCGGACAGCCCGCCCCGTGGGCCCCTTCCTCTTACATCGGGCACATCAACGCGATCATCGCTGCCTCACACGGTCGGATTCGAAGCATCCCATGGGTAGAGCATGGCCAGGTGTGTCATTGCTATGCAGCCACTCACACGCATGTCCTCGCCAGCGAGGCTGAGACACCAGGGCTGGCATCCCTTGAGGCCGGCGTGGGCGGGTGCAACCTCGTCGTCGGCGAAAGTCCGCCGGTACGTGAGTACTTCGCCGACATGGCCGAGTACACAAGTGGCAGCGTCGCGTCAATACAGGATGCCATCCTGCGC
The DNA here is from genome assembly GCA_026390195.1 of Caldisericota bacterium. Taxonomy (GTDB): domain Bacteria; phylum Caldisericota; class Caldisericia; order Cryosericales; family Cryosericaceae; genus Cryosericum. The sequence goes on along the minus strand of JAPLGK010000190.1, from coordinate 997 downwards.
ACGATGAGTCAGCCACGTGACACCCATGGGCAATCCCGGATCATCGCGGACTCCTTCACGTGGGAGAAGTCCGCAGTTGCCACATTGCGCGCGTATGGATGGGAGAGTGTTAACTGACAAGTGCTGCGCGTCCAGTGCTTGTTCGACGGCGACCGTTCCATCAGTATCCCATCGGCCAGTACTAGCGCTGGATTCCCACCTTCGCGGAAACAGCAGGGCTCGGCGGGAAGGACAGGTGAGACGATGGATTCCCGCCGTTGGGGAAATGACGGGACTCCGCCGGACCAGCCGGAAGTGCCGACGATCTGCCCGCAGTGGCTGCCACCCATGCCCATGAACGTCTGTTCTGAAGAGGACAACACCTGTCTTACATATCTTGCTGTGCAAGACACAGCTTGACTTGTATAGCAAGATATGTATGATACTTACAGGAGGTCCCATGTGAGCATTATCATTCGCAAGACAGGCAACAGGGAGTATGTGTACGTGGCGCACCGTGATGGGGCGCGGATGGTCCAGTCCTACATCGGTCCACTTGCCAGGCCCGAGGTGCGGCGGAGGGTCGAAGCGGCACAGCGGGCGACGACCATGCCCTTGCATACCATGCGACTGTTTGCCGGGGTGGATCCCAGTGCGCTCCACCTGCAGAGGAATGCAGCTGCCATCATCGCGTGTCTGCTGGAACAAGGTGACCTGGAGGACCTGCGGTGGCTCGCTTACGTCTACCCCGCGAGTGCCATCATCGACGTTCTGCTCTCCACAAAAGGCTTGTCCCCCAGGGCGCGCAACTTCTGGATAGTGTGGTTCGAGGTGGCCGATGCATCCTGAGTGCGTGGAGGAGAAAGCGCGCGTCCTGATGAGCCGTCTTGGGCCGACCCTGGGCATGCATGGAGGGGTCCTGGCAGGGGGGACGGGGTTGGCACTACACCTGGGGCACCGAATCTCCGGCGACCTGGAGTTCTTCACTCAGCGGGCGTTCAAGCCGTCCGAAGTCCTC
>JAPLGK010000163.1 GCA_026390195.1 Caldisericota bacterium | reverse complement strand
CGTGTTGAGCAGCCCTGGGAGCAACGTCATGCCGGCGGCATCGATCTCATGCCTTCCTGCAACCGGCCGGGCGACATCCGCTGGAACGTTCCCCGCGGCCACACCAGAAATGACGCCATCCCGCGCCAGCAGCCATCCCCGGTCGATGACAAAACCCCTCGTCGCTGGGTAGACAATGCGAGCGTTCCTGACGAGAAGTTCTGCCATCCCCCGCCCCTATTCCTTGTTGACGAAGTCGACGCCGGCCTGCAGCGCCCTTTTGTTGACCTCGATGAGAGCAGCCTTCTTGCCCGTCAGGAACACTGATAGAGCCCCATGAAGAGATGCCATGCTGATGGGGTTGACCTTGCCCAGATAGGCACCCAGCAGCACCATGTTGGTGAATTTCGAGTTGCCCAATTCCATCGCGATGTCCGTCGCAGGAATGTACACCAGGTCCAGGTCCGTACGGGAAGACTTCCTGTCAATCAGGGTTGAGTCCATGACGAGCAACCCTCCCTTCGCGATGACAGGCTCGAACTTGTCGAATGACTGCCGATTGAAGACGATCGCTGCCTGTGGCTCAGTCAGGATTGGGGACGCAATCGGCTCGTCCGCGACCACCACAGCGCAGTTGGCCGTTCCACCACGTTGCTCTGGACCGTACGAGGGCAACCAGGTGACTTCCTTACCTTCGTCCATGCCTGCATGTGCCAGAAGTTCGCCAATGAGCATGACGCCCTGACCGCCAAATCCTGCGATAACCACGTTGTGCTCCATCACAGCACCCCCGGGGCGACCTTGAACTCACCAAGCGGGAAGTAGGGCATGACTTCTTTGCGGACGCGTTCCATTGACTCCACAGGCGTCAGTTTCCAGTTAGTCGGACAGGTCGACAGGCACTCGACGAGCGAGAATCCGATACCGCGCACCTGAGCGTTGAACGCCTTGCGCATGGCACTCTTCGCCTTGCGGATGTTGACTGGCGAGTCCAGAGAGACGCGGGCAATGTAGGCGGGTCCATCAAGCTGGGCAAGCATCTCGGCTACACGGATAGGAAAGCCGTTGGTCTCTGGAGTACGGCCAAGAGGACTCGTCGTGGTCTTCTGGCCAAGGAGCGTCGTTGGCGCCATCTGGCCGCCGGTCATACCGTAGTTCCCGTTGTTGACGAAGATGACGGTAATGGGCCAGCCGCGTGCCGCAGCATGAACGATCTCTGCCATGCCAATGCTTGCCAAGTCGCCATCTCCCTGGTAGGCAAACACGAAGTTGTCCGGATTCGTGACCTTGATGCCGGTAGCCATAGCTGGGGCACGGCCATGAGCCGCCTCGACACTGTCGAAGTTGAAGTAGTCGTATCCAAGAACGGCACAACCAACTGGCCAGACCCCGATGGTCTTGTCCAGGAGTCCCATTTCATCCACCAACTCGGCGAGAAGCCGATGGGCGACTCCATGCGTGCAACCTGGACAGTAGTGCGTTACCTTGTTTGCCCACGATGTGGGGCGTTCGTAGATGACCTTCATCTGCTCAGCCATGGCGCTACCGTCCTTTCCCGAACTGCTCTTCGAATGCCGCAAGTATTTCCTGAGGTCCCGGCACGACTCCGCCGCCCCGCCCATACCAGCCCAGAGGCATCTTGTCGCACAATGCTAGCTGGACATCCTCAAACAGCTGCCTGTACGCAAGTTCGACCGTCAGAGTCCCCTTCAGTTTGCCAACGTATGTCTGTATCTGCTTTGCAGGAAATGGCCAGACTGTTATCGGACGCAACAGCCCGAGCTTGATGCCCTGTGAGCGCGCCATCCGCACCGTCGTCTTTGCAATACGGGCCATCGTACCATACGCGATGATGGCGTAGTCGGCATCGTCCATCTGGTATTCTTCGATGCGGCTTTCGGTCTGCTCGACCTGCGCGTACTTCGCCTGGAGTTTGAGGTTCCACTGCTCCAGCCCGGCAGCATCCAGCGTAAGACTGGTAATCACATTTGCATGGTCACGCCCGTGTCGCCCAACCGTTGCCCACTCCGGCGCCTTCAGCGTCGAAACGTCGATCCTGGTCTTGAACTCGACGGGTTCCATCATCTGCGCGATGAGACCATCAACAATAACCATGACCACCATACAGTACTTCTCCGCCAGTTCGAACGCATCGACAAACAGGTCCACGCCTTCCTGAATCGATGAGGGAGCAAGGACAATGCGTTTGTAGTCCCCGTTGCCGCCACCCTTGACCGCCTGGAAGTAGTCCGCCTGAGCGGGAGCAATGTTGCCAAGGCCAGGCCCGCCACGCATGACATTCATGATGACACACGGGACATTCGAGCCGCTGATGTAGGAAATGCCTTCCTGCATCAGGGAGATGCCTGGGCTGGAAGACGACGTCATCACCCGGACACCCGTGCAGGCAGCACCATAGACCATGTTGATAGACGCAACCTCGCTTTCAGCCTGCACGAATCTGCCACCAACCTCTGGGAGACGGCGACTCATGTACTCGGGAGTCTCATTCTGTGGCGTGATAGGGTAACCAAAGTAGTAGCGACATCCCGCCTGGATAGCACCTTCCGCAAGGGCTTCCGCCCCCTTCATGAGAACCTTCTCGCTCATACCTTTACCTCTCTGTGCAGTTCGATGGCAACATCAGGGCAAACCAGCACACACGAACCGCAACTAGTACACTTTCCCTGAGCTGTGCACTGCGCAGGTCTGAAACCGCGAGTGTTCAACCGGTCACTTATGATCAGGATCTTGACAGGACAAACGCTGACGCACAGACCACAGCTCTTGCACCGCTGTTCGTCAATAGAGACTCTTTCCAAGGTTGACCTCCACATTGCTTCAGAATTCCGTTTGCGACCCGACGGTATCCAGAATGCGATTGAAAACGCGAATCACCGACAGAAGCCCGGCCGCACCCGGCGTGAGTCGATGCA
>JAPLGK010000099.1 GCA_026390195.1 Caldisericota bacterium | reverse complement strand
GCGCTCGACTGGACGGCCGTCGAGATGATATCCATCTCTTCCATAGAAATCTCGTGGCCAATGACGTTGTAGATAAGTCCGGTGGCGCCCTGCATCGAATACTCGAGAAGCTCGTAGTTGGTGGCGGCTCTGATGGCCTTTTCTGCACGTTCGTCGCCCTTGCCGGTTCCCATGCCTATCCAGATGCTGCCGTCTCCTCCGCTGGAAAGCTCTCCAGGAGAAGTCGATCCCAGGACGTTCTTGAGATCGGCAAAATCAAGGTTGATGATGCCGGGTGTCCGGATGAGCTCGGTAATGCCTTGAACCGCCTTCTTCAGGACCTCGTCCGCTTTGCGGAATGCATTGCTGATGGTAATCTTCCCTTCCTCCAGCTTGAATAGTCGCTGGTTTGGGATGACAACCAATCCATCAACACTGTCACGAAGCTCCTTGATGCCATCCGATGCGACCTTGGATCGCTGAGGGCCCTCAAAGTTGAACGGCTTGGTGACAATTGCAATGGTAAGGATGCCCAGTTCGCGAGCCACTTTCGCCACGACGGGGCAACCGCCCGTACCCGTGCCTCCGCCCATGCCGGCAGTTATGAACAGGAGAGAGGAGCCGACAATTGCTTCTTTGAGCATCTCTCTGCTCTCTTCTGCTGCTCTTCTCCCGAGCTCAGGGTCAGCGCCCGCGCCCATCCCTCGAGCAATCTTTGCCCCAATCTGAATCTTGCTTTCTGCCCGACTGTATCGTAGAACCTGCGTGTCGGTGTTGACGCTCACGAAATCGACGCCGGTAGGAAAATCCCCCACCATCCGATTGACGGCATTGCCACCCCCACCGCCCACGCCAATGACCCTAATACTTACATTCGAGCTTCCCCAGGGATCCAGTCGATCATCCATTGTGGATTTCCCTCCCCGTCACTATGTCTTAGTCGAACAGGTCAAGGCCCTTGAACAGACCGCTCAGGCCCCTAAATGCGCGCTTCTTCTTTTGGACTGAAGCACCATCGTTGTGGATGCTCAGTTCGAGCAACCCGACTGACGTCGAGAAGCTGGGATTCTTGAACGAGCTGAAAACAACGTCATCGACTGTCGGCTGTCCCATTCGGGCTCGCAGTCCGCTGATCTCAGAGAACTTGTCCGTGATGTGCGACACCATGGCCGTCCCTCCAGTCAAGACGAGGCCGGCCGGAAGCATATTGTTGTAGCTGGAGTGTACCAGTTCCAGCTTAACGGCCTCAGCTATTTCCTCAATGCGAGACGTCACGACATCGCTGATATATGACTTCGTTGTTGCAAGAACACCATCACCCGATGCTGTCGAGTAACTCACCTGGCTGTCCTGGAAGTCCTTTCTCCTGCTCGCATCCACCGAACCGTAGGCCACCTTGAGCTCTTCAGCAACATTCAGGCTTGTCTTCAGCATCATGGCAAGATCCATCGTTACATGGCGGCCACCTATGGGCAGGACAGCGACATAACTGAGACTGCCTCCTGTGAAGACGGCCAGGTCCGTCGTGTCTCCTCCGTTGTCGACACAGGCTACGCCGATGTCCTTCTCTTCTGATGAGAGAACTGCATTAGCCGACGCCAGACCTTCGAGCACAAGCCTGTCCACCTTGAGACCCGATTCTGTCACACAGCGACGAAGATTGTCCAGAATCGTCGACTGTCCGGTGACGATGAACGCCTCGAACTCGAGACGGATGCCCGACATTCGCACAGGGTCCTTGATGCCTTCCTGACCATCCACGAGGTACTGGCGCGGGATCACGTGGATGATCTCCTGATTTGGTCCCAGCAGGACAGCCTTGGCAGACTCCCACACGCGATCGACATC
>JAPLGK010000092.1 GCA_026390195.1 Caldisericota bacterium | reverse complement strand
CTGAAGACCCTGTTCGCCGTCGCAGAAGCCTACCCTGAACTCAAGTCCAACACCAACTTCCTCGACCTGCAGGCGAAGCTTGCAGACCTGGAGGACCAGATCCAGATGGCACGCCGGTACTACAATGGCACGGTGCGGGACTACAACATCATGTGCGAGACGTTTCCGTCCGTTTTCGTCGCAAACATGTTCGGCTTCAAGAAAGCTGAGTTCTTCGAACTGACTGGCGCGGAGGAACGCGAAGCACCGAAGGTCTCGTTCGACAATAAGTAGCAGTCGGTTCATGAGTCAGGCGCCGGCCATGAAGAAGCTCGCCTGCACTGTTCTCATGCTGATGGCAGCCCTCCTGCTTCTGTCCCCTGTGGACAGGGCAGGGGCTGCTGAAGCTGAGCGCATCCTGTCGTTCGACAGCATCGTCACTGTCCATACCGACTCGACGATAACCGTCCAGGAGACCATTCACTTCGTCTCGGCAGGCAGCAGCATCCAGCATGGCCTGTACCGCTACTTCCCCACCACCTACACGGACCCTCAGGACGGCAGGGTTACCCGGGTCGCCTTCCAGGTCCTCAGCCTCATGCGGGACGGCTTGACGGAACCATGGCACGCAGTCCGGGAGACGAACGGCGTCCAGGTCTATTTCGGGTCCAACTCGGTAGACCTGGAACCTGGTGAGCACACGTACGTTTTCACCTACTCCTCCGACCGCCAGCTGGGGTTCTTCGATGACCATGACGAGCTGTTCTGGAACGTGACAGGCAACGCCTGGGAGTTCCCCATCGGACGTGCCGGCTGCACAATCATCCTGCCCGGAACCGCCTGGCAGCAGATCACCGGACTCACCGCTTATACCGGCCCCCAGGGCGCAAAGGGCACGGACTATGTGATGTCGCGCGACGACAGCGGGAACCCCGTGTTCGTGACGACCGCTCCGCTCGCACGCTTTGAAGGATTGAGTGTCGTCGTCGGGTGGCCGAAAGGATTCATCGTTCCGCCGTCGTTGCTCCAGACAGCGCGGTGGTGGCTGCGGGACAACCGAGCACTCGGTATCGCCGCCCTGGCGACTCTCGGCCTCTTGCTGTACTACGTGCTCACCTGGGTGCGCGTCGGTCGTGATCCCCGGCCTGGCACGATCGTCCCGCAGTATGCGCCACCCGAAGGACTCAGCCCTGCCGCAGTCCGGTACCTGCGGCTCATGAAGCCCGACACCAAAGGGCTCACTGCCGCGATAGCGGGCCTTGCAGTCAAGGGTGCGCTTGTCATCTCGCAGGACGAGGACGATTCTTTCGCGGTCGATACCACCGGCTCGGCACCAGCCGGCCTGCTCCACGACGAGACCGAACTCTTGCAGGAACTGTTCGAAGGCCGCTCAAAGACGCGGCTTGTCTTCAAGGAGAGCGCACACGGCCGTGTCCAGGCTGTCCGCAAGACCCTTGAGAAGGCGCTGCAATCGACGTATGACAAGGGGTACTTCGTAACGAACCTCCGCTACGCAGCGACGGGGGTCGCCCTCTCCGTCGCAGGCGTCATCGCTGCCGGCCTGCTGGGCTCGACGCAACCCGAGAGGGTCTTCGGGTTCCTGTTCATGTCGGTCTGGCTGTCGATGTGGACGTTCGGAGTCGCAGCGCTTGTGACTCAGGTCGTCGCGTCATGGCGCGGACGATCGGCACAAACGCTGGGAAAACAGATTCTCAGCCTTCCGGGTGCCATTGGCCTCACGCTCTTCGCGGTACCGTTCCTGCTGGGCGAGCTCATCGGTACGATCGCGTTCGTGGCGATAGCGGGACCCCAGCTCCTGGCACTGGTCTTCGTGACCGTCGCAAGCGACGTCGTCTTCTTCCGTCTCCTGCGCGCCTATACGCCGCAGGGGCGGCGTCTCCTGGACCAGATCGACGGATTCCGCATGTACCTCAGTGTCGCCGAGAAGGACCGCTTGAACATGCTGACCCCCGTGGACCACACGCCCGAAACGTTTGAACGGTACCTGCCGTATGCGCTGGCCCTCGACGTCGACCAGCAGTGGAGCGAGAACTTCGCCGACGTCCTGGAGCGCACTGACGCGTCCGGTCAGCCGACGTACCAGCCGGTGTGGTTCTCCGGTGAAACCCTTCGCTCCACCAGCTTCTCGACACTCGGCTCGTCGCTGTCGGGAGCTTTTGCGTCCGCAATCGCTGCCTCCTCGGTAGCTCCAGGAAAGAGCTCCGGGTTCAGCGGGGGTGGAGGCCACAGCTCAGGAGGAGGTAGCTCCGGAGGTGGAGGTGGTGGAGGCGGAGGGGGGGGATGGTAGTCCGTTCTCCACGCGCCCTGGCGGCCGGCGTGGCTCTCCTCGCTACACTTGCAGTCGTCGGCAACGTCCGCGCGGCATCTCCCACTGAGATACGGTCTCTCATATCAACCGTCGCCGTGTTCACCAGCGGGAGTCTGGAAGTACGAGAGCAGTTGACACTCGTGACGACCGGAGATACGATTAGCAGAACCCTCTCGCAGGATGTCCGCGAGGTACGCCAGGGCAGCCGTGCGACTCCGTCGTGGCGTGTCCAGCGTGTCAGCATCGACGGGAAGCAAGTCTCATGGCGCCTGAGTTCACCGTCGCCCAGCCGACTGATGCTGGACATCGGTGGCGACGTTGCGCCTGGTCTCCACACGCTGGACCTGACATTCATTACGGACCGGTTCGTGGCGGCGGACACGACCAGGGCAGATCTCACCTGGGATGCGACCGGAGCCTGGAACGCTCCCGTGGCGCAGGCCGTCATCGTTGTTTCGCCTCCCCCTGGCGCCGAGCGTGCCCTTGCAGGAGCGGGCGCCTCTCTGCAGAGTGCTGTTGGGCGCATCGGGTCCTTGCCGGCCGTAGAGGATATGGACGGTGGCATCACCATACGAGCTGACCGCCAGCTGACCGTCGGCGAACACCTCGTGGTACACGCAGCGTGGCCTGGCGGGTTCGTGCGCGCCCCAACGGGAGGCATGCGCGTCGACTGGTTCATCCGCGACTGGGGTGGCGTTGTCATGGGCCTTCTCGGGCTTCTCGTCCTAGCGGGCTACTTCCAGTCAGCGTGGAACTCGGTCGGCCGGGATCCCCCGCAAACGGCCATCATCCCTCGTTTTGTTCCACCCGAGGGCATGTCTCCCGCTGCTGTGCGCTACATCCGCCGCATGGCGTTCGACAGCACGGCATTCGCGGCCAACCTGCTGGACATGGGTTCGCATGGCGCGGTGACAGTGACCCAGGAGCGCGGCACGACGGTCCTTCGCCGTACCGGCATGTCCGCCGAGACCCTTCCGCCCGACGAACAGGTCATGGCGGACTGCATATTCGGGACTACCCAGGGAGCCCTGACCATCACGCAGTACGCTCAGCCAGTCCTGCAGTCGGCCCAGACGGCGCTGAGGAGGTATCTCGACACACACTGTTGCACAGAGTACTTCGGACTGCACCGACGCGAAACACTGGTGGGCATCGGCATCTCGTTCGTCACCGCAGTCGTCGCCGGCATGGCGCAGGCAACGACTCGTGCCAGCGCGCTGGCGTACCTGTTCCTGCTTGCCTGGCTCTCGATCTGGTCCGCCGGGGTCGCGTTCGTGTGGTCCTCGCTGGTCAGAACCTGGAAGACACCGTCGGTTGCTCGCCCAGCCACACCAACCTCGTTTCTGGGAGCGCTCACCATCGGCATGGCCACAACGGCAGAGAAGAGGGCCCAACGCGCCAGCACCTCGATGGCGCTGTATTTCTCCGGGTTCTGGTTCGTGGGAGCGGGCATGTTCTTCCGCGTCGCCACCGTGCCGGTAGCTGTCCTCGTCGTTGCCATGGCCGTTCTGGACGTCGTCTACGGTCGGCTCATGCCCAGCTGGACACTTCGCGGACGGCAGGCCGTGGACGAGGCGGACGGCTTTGCCCTGTATCTAAAGGTAGCTGAAAAACAGCGTATGCATTGGTTCCACCCACCCGAGAAAACGCCGGAACTCCTGGAACGCTACCTGCCCTACGCCCTGGCGCTGGGCGTCCAGCAGGAGTGGGCGGAGCAGTTCCGCGAAATGGTCGAACGGAGCACAACATCAGCCACAGTGTAGCGATGGATTATTGTACTCAACTGCGCTATGTTGTCTGCTGGATCAAGAAGCCAAAGGAGTACACATGAGAAAGCGTAGACTGCTGACCCTGGCCGTCCTGGTGGCGACCGTATTCCTCCTCTCCGTCCCGGGACTGGCCTTGGCCGAACAGGAGCGCATCACCAGTTTCGACAGCGCAATCACTGTCAACCAGGATGGGTCGATGCGGGTTGAGAACACCATCAGGGCCATCGTGACCGGTGATCAGATCCAGCACGGCATCTACTATGACTTCCCGACCATCTATGCCAACACAGGCACCGGCGGTCGTCTTGTCATCGACTTCCGCGTCCTAGGAGTGCAGCGGGACGGGCGGACCGAGCCGTACACGGTAGGGGACTGGGAAAACGGCAAGCGTGTGAAGATCGGCAGCGCGGACACATTTATCGATCCGGGCGAACACACATGGGTCCTGCGGTTCAGTGTCGACCGTGAGCTTGGCTACTTCGCCGACCACGACGAGCTGTACTGGAACGTCACGGGAAGCGGTTGGGTCTTTCCTATCGAACGCGCGTCCGCGAGCGTGACCCTTCCGGGGGGGGCCGCCGCAAAGATCACCGGACTCAGCGCCTACACGGGCACCTCCGGTTCGACGGCAAGCGACGTGACAACGACCCAGGCGAGCGACGGGACCCCGACGTTCGCCACGACCTCTGTCCTCAATCCCCGCGAAGGCTTGACCATTGTCGTCGGATGGCCCAAGGGGTTCGTCCAGGCACCGACCGCGGCAACGCACTTCGGCTGGTTCCTCCGCGACAACAGCGCCCTTATCGTCGGCCTCCTCGGCGTGCTGCTCGTCTTCCTGTACTACATGATCGTGTGGTATCGCTACGGCAAGGATCCCGAGCGCGGCACGGTCTTCGCACTTTTTGCCCCTCCCGAAGGAATGTCACCCGGAGGCGTGCGGTATCTTTCCAGAATGGCCCACGACAGCAAGACGTTCACCGCTGCACTGATCGACATGGCGGTGAAGCGGTACATCAGCATTCACCAGGAACACCACAAATACTGGATCGAGCGGGACACGGCTCCTGAGTCCGTCCTGTCCGACGACGAGCTCGCTCTTGCCGGAGCCCTCATCGGAACCAGCGTGCGCGTAGACTTCGAACAGAAGAACGCAGAGGAGATTCAGCGGGCGATCCTCGCCAGCAAGAGACCTCTGGAGGCCGACTACCAGCCGAGATTCTTCGTCAGCAACACGGGGTACCTCTTGACCGGAATCCTGTTCTCCGTCGGGCTGGCGGTGCTCATCTTCTTCCTGTCCACCAGCGGGACCGCGTCGCAGTTCGTCGCTCCGATTGTTGTTGGCATTGCGCTGGCTGTCATGGCCGTGGTCTTCGGCTCCACGCTGAAATCGTACACACAGAAAGGCCGGAAGCTCGTGGACGAGGTCGCGGGGTTCAAGATGTACCTCTCGGTCACCGAGAAGGACCGCATGAACCTGCTCAACCCACCCGATCGGACTCCCGAGATATTCGAGAAGTACCTGCCGTTCGCCTTGGCGCTGGACGTCGAGCAGCGCTGGTCGGAGCAGTTTGCCAGCGTGTTCGCCGGTATGGCTGCGGAGGGACGTGCGTACACGCCCGTGTGGTACTATGGGGCCTACTGGAACCCAGCCAATCCAGCCGCGTTCGCGAGCAGTATCGGTACCGGCTTCAGCAACGCCATCAGCGCCTCAGCAGTGGCGCCTGGCACCAAGTCGGGCTTCGGCGGGGGTGGGGGTGGTGGTGGATTCAGCGGTGGCGGTGGCGGTGGCGGAGGAGGCGGTGGCTGGTAGAGCCCTGCCTTCCGCAGATGTGCCACAGGGACGGCCCTGGGTATTCTCCCAGGGCCGTCGTGTTTCCGGCATGTTCAGGCTGTCGGGGCCTGTGCCTCCTTCTGGAGCTGCTCACGACGCCTTCGGTAGAGGATGATCGGCAGGTCGCCCTGGATAAGCTTTTCCCCGCCATTCAGGCTGCTGATGAACGGCCGCTGGGTCTGCACGACACGGCGGTCCTGGTGCGCGATAGCGATATCCGCCAGCCCGGTCAGCAGGTCGGCCAGCTGCCGGACGACAGGAAGTCTGCCGAAGCTTCGGTAGAAGCGCAGGTACAGGATGCTGTGCTGTTCATCGACACAGACAAATGCGGCGGTGATACGGGCGTTCGGTCCCAGGTTGTTCTGCCAGAGGTTAGGAAAGACGAAGGTCAGCTGCGACTCGCGGTCCGGGGCTGTCATTTCATCTGGCCGGCGAGGCGTCTGCCCGTGGTCCTTCTCGTTATCGACCCATACGCGCAGGATATTGCCGTCCATCTCAGCCACGGGGCCGTTGACGACCGTCCGGTTCCCTGCGCCGATTGTGTTGTAGTGAACAAAGGGCAAGTGAACGACGTCCAGCTGATTCTCGATGGCACGCGTATAGAATGCGTTCCATGGGTCACGCCAGGTGCCATAGATCAGCCTCGTGTCGTCCAGCCCGGGGATAAACGGCAGCTCAGGGTATTCCTCGCGCGATTCGCCCCACCACAGGTAGATGTAGCCGGAACGGGCACTCCACGCAGTCGCCTTTCACCTTTCCTGCGCTGAGTGCTACCCCTCGGTGGATGCAGCGGTCGCTCATACAGGATACCATTCCCTTCGTATCCCGCCACAAGACCAGGTCCCTGCCCATGCGCCGGACGCTGAGGAGCCTTCCCCGCTTGACCTCGCGCGTCTCGAGGATGACGTACCACTGGTTTCGAATCATCGTGTGACCTCCCTTTCACTGTGTCCCAGAGACCCCCTGGACAACTGTACGCATCATGCTACTCATGGGCGTCCCGTGCGCAAGCGATATGGGGTCACCCGGTGAAGAATGTTACACTTCGGGACGGTTCCGTTTCTGGCAAGAATGTTACACCTTTGTAGCGCCCTTCGACAAAACACGCCGGACTCCAGGCTGTGTGGGAATGACGGAACGGGACAAGCGTCGCGGACGACGGCGTACCATTGCATGGCGGCTACGCCGCCGGCGTGTCGTGATCCGGGATGAGTCGCTCGACGTTCCTGACGTTGGGGACCAGATATCCGACGATCCCGACGAGAGCTCCGGCGAGGCCTGCCCATACGAACATCAGCGAAATCCCCGCCCCCGCGCCGGTGCCGGTAACCCACCCGAACAGCGGCGCAAGGTGCCCAGCCGACATCATCGCTGGTCCGAACACCTTGTCTGCCAGCGGTCCCGAGGCAAGCATGGCGACGGGGACAGTGACCTGTGCGATAAGCCGGCGCACCGAGAACACGCGCCCCTGCAGCGCCGGGGGAACCTTGGACTGCCAGATGGCCTGGTTGCTGCCGTTCAGAACGGTCAAGATCACCACCATCAGGAAGGAACCGGCCATCCACACAGGCAGCGACCGGCCGAGGCCGACAACCAGCGTGCCGAACAATGATGCCAGCACCATGCCCATGAGCACGCCGTTGACCTTGCGTTTTGGCCCTCCCCATGCCGTGAGCAGGGCCCCTCCGACCACTCCCCCTAGAGCTGCGGCTGACTGCGTCGACCCCAGCGCTGTTGCGTTGTTGCCCGTGCGAGCGAGAAGGAGCGCAGGAAGGATCGTAAGACACAGACTGTCGACGAGGTTCGACGCGAAGAACACCATCTGCAGGTCGAACAGCGGTCGATGCTCCCAGATGTAGCGGAAGCCAAACATCGACTGCCTGAACAGGCTCTCGGGATGCTCAGACTCGACACGGGGTGGGTTCGGAATCGTCACGATGACCAACGCTCCCAGGGCGACGACGAAGGTGGCGAGATCGATGGCGAAGATGACCCACAGCCGTTCGAAGCCCAGAATCCCAACGAGAGCCCCCGCCATGATGGGGGCGGCGATACCCGACCCGCTCTCCGCCATCGAGATCATCCCGCTTGCCCTCTGGTACTGCGTCTTCGGGACCATCATGCTGATCGCAGCGCTGTACGCCGGCCACTGAAACGTCTGAAACGCCGCCGAAAGCGCTCCTGTCACGTAGAGATGCCACAACTGCAGGTGGCTCGTCAGGAACAACAGCAGGATGACCAGCGTCGCGACAACGCCATGGTCCACTTGCGGTTCCAGCGGTCGACGAGCACTCCCGCGATGGGACTCATGATGATCATCGGAGCGAAGTTGAAGAACGCGACCATCGACAGCGCGGTCGCCAGCCCCGTCGTGCGGTATGCCCACAACGTGAGCGCGAAACCGCTCATCGCCGTCCCGACCAAGGAAACGACCTGGCCGAACCACACGATGGTGAACGCGGTCATCCCATGCGGCCTGTGCGAAGGAACGCCAACCGTCCGTACGTCAGTTGCAGGTGTGTCTTCCATGAGTACCTCCATTGCTTTCTCGGCATTCGCCCGTAACCGCACGGGACACAATCCGATTATAGTAATGGCGGAAAACGAGACAACGTTACAGGCCTCGAGGAGAACCGCAGACGATGTGACCAGGGGAGGCAGGCCCGGCCGAAATCAGCCGGCTGCGCATTCATGACGTGCCAGGAGGTATCACAACCATGGATGAGACACTGTTCAGGCAGTACTGTCAGCAGCGAGAGTTCGACGTGGCAACCACTGAGGCGGCCGTCGCCGCCATCCGAGACTTCGAGGACTACGCAACGAGGGTCGGTGCGACACTGGAAACCGTGACGGCGGGCCACCTTTCGGACTACCTGCAGCAACTGACGCAAACGGGGAAGGTCTCAGAGCAGCAACTGCTGGCGCTAGCAAGGTACTGCCACGTGACGCGCCGCAACGACCTGTTCGTCCAGCTTGTCCACGTCGCAGAAGCGCCAAGCATCCTCCCTGCGCTGCGCGCACGGGCCAGCCAGATCGTTGGCGAGAAGACTGCAGATGAGGTCTTCGGCGGTGTCGACCTGCCCCCGGAAGGGTCCCCAATCGATGCTTATCCCCCTGTTGTCACGGAGATTCTCACGAAGATGGAGGCATTGCTGACTGCAGAAACCTGCAAGCAGGTGCTTGCGGGCAACATGCACAAGATACCAGAGACGTCCTTCGCAGAGATGAGAGAGCGATTCCAGAAGTCGCTCGACATCGAGGCATTCCTTGCGGACCGTCATGCGCGCCTCGTCCAGGACCTCGAGGACCACATGAACCAGGGAAAAGTGTGGTATGAGCAGGTGATTACGCCCAAGGTCGTGGACTTCGTCCGGGGCAATCCCGAGATCCAAAGCGGCGTCCGGGATGGCGACGTCATTCACGTCACCAAGATCCCGTTCGCCCCTCAGGCGTACCTCGACGAGCAAGACCCGACGATGAAGCGCTACGACGCGTGTCACTGCCCACTGGCCCGCACGTCGATCGTCTCTGGCAAACCAGCCGTCTCACCGCTGTTCTGCTACTGCAGCGCCGGCTACGAGAAGCTGGCTTTCGACGTCATCTTCGGCGAACCGGTCAAGGTTGAGGTCCTGGAGAGCGCCCTTGGAGGAAGTGACCGCTGTCGCTTCGCGATCATCATCCCGGAGCAGTTCCGCAAGGGCAGCTGACGAAAAATGGAGTATGCGCCATTCGCGTCTGGGCTGGCAGAGGGTATCCGCCTCGAACTGAGGCCGGCGTCTTAGGTCACGTCCGAGGGGTCCGTGTGCCGGCGGTCGAGCTCCTGCTGGATCTGGCGCTGTTCCCAGTCCTTGCCCAGGAACCGCCCGATGCCAAAGACTGAGATCGCATGCACAGCGAGAGCGATACCCCATCCGATGAGCGGCCAGACGAACCAGATGACGCCGTCGTTCTTCTTGAGCGTGGCAAGGTTCAGAACGGCCAACGCCACGTTGGCCAGCAGATACATGGCCACGTGAGCGTAGAACCCCTTGATCTCCTGAACCCGGTCCCTCGCCTTCTGGTACTCCTCGAGTTCAGTCACTCACGTACCTCACGCGCTGCGGCAAGGACGGTGGCGATGTGTCCCGTGACCTTGACCTTGCGCCATTCGCGCACGATCTTCCCCGCAGGGTCGATCAGGAACGTGCTCCGTTCAGTCCCCATGAACTCGTGTCCGGCAAGCCTCTTGCCCTTCCAGACACCAAGGGCCTCGAGCAGGACGTGCAAGGGATCCGAAAGCAGTGTGAAGGTAAGACCGTCCCGGCTGGCAAAACGCGTATGTGATACGACGGAGTCCGCGCTGATACCGAAGATGCGGACGCCGAGTCGAAGAAACTCCTCCTGCTGGTCCTGAAAGCCCATCGCCTCCTGCGAGCATCCCGGAGTCATGTCTTTGGGATAGCAGTAGAGGACCGCCCAATGTCCCCGCAGGTCAGAGTCCCGTACCGCCCCGCCATTCTGGTCTTGCAGTTCGAAGGGTGGAAGCGTATCGCCGATTATCTTCATCTGTACCTCCAGATCGAGAGTGTCCTCAGTATATCGCAGAATGGTCATGCATCATGCCTTCAGTAACAGGAGATGCGCCAACTCGGCGGCGGCCTGTGTCAGCAGGGCCTGGCCGTTTTCCATGGCCTCACGTTCAGTCATGGGGCGGTCGAGGGTCGTGACAAAGACATCTATGCCGGCCTCGCGGACCTGTGCCCGATCGCGCACGGCCCCGGCAATAGCCACGGTCAATCCTTGCGGCGAAGCCTTGCGGAAACGCTGCGCCACACGGACCGGGGCCTTGCCATACACCGTCTGAGCATCGATGCGTCCCTCCCCGGTCACGAGCACGGCACATCCCACAGCTCGGGCGTCGAAATTCTCCAGGTCCATGAAGAGTTCAGCGCCTGGCTCAAGGTGACCGCCCAGCCATGCGACGGCCGCGCCACCAACACCGCCAGCGGCACCCGCCCCCGGCATATCGTGCATCCGTACGCCCGTCGTCTGGACCGTGATGTCGGCCAGCCGTTCCAGGCCCTTCTCCAGCAGTGTCACCATGTCGGGCGTGGCCCCCTTCTGCGGGCCGAACACCGCGGCCGCTCCTGTTGGGCCGAGCAGAGGATTGGTCACATCGCTGGCGACCACCAGCCTGATGTGCTTCACCGACGGGTTTGCCACGATACGAGCCAGCCGGGACAGTCCCTCACCACCCCGCCATGAGGCATTCCCGGCCTCGTCGGTGATGCTGAAACCAAGCGCGGCCAGCATGCCAAGCCCGCCGTCCACCGTGGCAGATCCGCCGACGCCCAGGATGATGCGGTCCGCACCGTGCTCCAGTGCGTATCTGATAAGCAGGCCTGTCCCCCAGGTGGTCGTCAGCATAGGATTCCGTTCCTCAGTGGCAATCAGCGCCCATCCGGACGCCTTTGCCATCTCGATGACCGCCGTTTGGCCAAGCCACGCCACGGGCGCTTCGATGAGGCGCATCAGGGGATCGAAGGTGCTCACGAATTCAACGCGTCCGCCCAGGGCTGCCGCAACGTCGGTCGTCCCGTCGCCACCGTCGGCAAGGTAGACCTTCTCGACCTGGAACCCGGCACCCTCGAACGCTAGAGCCACTGCATCGGTGGCGGCCTTCGTCGAAATGCTTCCTTTGAACGCGTTCATACTAACAAGCACCTTCGCCATGGTAACCCCCTTCGTGCCTGCTCAGGACACGGCAAGCGACACGGCAAGCACACCTGCGAACACGGTCAATCCTGCGACCATCGACCCGACGGTGATGTTGCTCCGGGCGGCATGTGTCCATTGTAGCAACGGGCCTGGAGAATGCCATACCGAAAAGGACTTGACAATGCCGAGGGCGCGAAGACAATATTGCGTGGTTGGCCAAAGTCTGTGCAGCGGGCAGAGGCTAGAGACAGCAAAAGCGAGGAGATGCACATGGTGATCGAACTGAACAGCGTAGGACGCAAGTACCAGATGGGGCAAGGCGAGTTCTGGGCACTGAAGGATGTCACACTGAGTATCCCGGAAGGCCAGCTCGTGACCATCCTCGGCCCGTCTGGCTCCGGCAAGTCG
>JAPLGK010000004.1 GCA_026390195.1 Caldisericota bacterium | reverse complement strand
CCATCGTCATCCTGTTCTTCTTTGTGCAGAGGCAGTTTATTGAGGGTATTGGCGGGGGCGGTGTCAAGGGGTAGCCGTCTTGATGGAGTTGCATGGTACCATCCAATTTTCCAGGGGAGGAAGTATGCTCAACGCGCGTAGATTGCTGGCTGTTGTACTGGCGTTGCTCGTCGCATTCACCTCGGTGCTCGCTGCTGTTCCGGGTGCCAAGGCCGAGTCAATGACAACGATCGAGGTCTACATCGGCAAGAACACGGGTACTGTCAACGGAACGACCACAACGCTCGAGCAGGGCGCTGTGATCAAGAACGGCCGCACGCTGGTTCCACTGCGCTTTATCACTGAGGCTATGGGAGCCACGCTCGCGTGGGACGCTGCAACCAGGACCGCCAACATCACGCTGGCGGACAACAAGATCGCCCTGACGATTGACAAGACGGTCGCCAAGGTCAATGACTACGACGTCGTGCTGGATACTCCTGCCGCAATCATCAATGGCAAGACCGTCGTTCCTGTGCGTTTCGTGGCCGAGTCCATGGGTGCGACAACCACATGGGACGCTACACTCAAGAAGGTCACCGTCCAGTTCTCCATGGACTGGCTGAAGGACAAGGCCATCGTCCCGTTCTGGGAAGCCATGGCCGCCGCGCTCGGCCAGTCCTTGACCGGTCTGACCAAGGAGTTCAACGCCACCCACCCCAGCATGGAAGTCCAGCTGGTCCAGATGGCCAACTACAACACTCTGCAGACGAAGACGATCGGCGCTATTGCGGCAAAGGATCCGCCCCTCATTGCACAAGCGTATGAGAACTGGGCTGCCCAGTATGCCACCGGGTTCTATCTCAGCACGTTCGACAGCTACATCAATGGTGCGAACGGTCTGTCGAAGGCGGAGATCGCCGACTTCTTCCCCAAGATGTGGGATTCGTCGAAACTTGCCGACGGCAAGCGCTACATGATGCCGTTCAACAAGTCCAACGTCGTCATCTACTACAACAAGGACATGTTCAAGGCTGCAGGCATCACGCGTGCGCCGGCCACGTGGCAGGAGTTTGCTGACGACTGCGCTAAGCTGAACAGGACCAACGACAAGGGTGAGCAGATCCAGTGGGGCGCCTCGCACACGCCGAGCGTCGACGTGTGGTACTCCCTGGTGTACGCTTATGGTGGCCGCATCCTAAGCGACACGTACGACAACGTCCTGTTTGGTGAGAGCAACGCCGCAAAGGCTGCCACACAGCTGTTCGCGGATCTGTATGCAAAGAAGTACATGCACTACACGACAGCTTATGGTGACCAGTCCGATCTGGGTGTGGGCAAGGCGGGTATGTACATGGGTTCCGTGGTTGGCCGCAGCTATGTGGAAGTCGCCATCGGCGGCAAGTTCGAACTGGGCGAAGCGCCTCTGCCTGCAGGACCTGCAGGCCAGGCTGCGGCACTCTACGGCACCAACATCGTCATGTTCGGCAATGCCCCCAAGTATACACAGCGCCAGAAGGATGCCGGCTGGGCGTACATCAAGTGGTTCACCTCGCCCCATACGCAGGCTGTCTGGGCAGCACAGACCGGGTACCTGCCGGCTCGTCAGAGTTCCCTCGAGGACCCAGTCCTCATCGCGGCCTACGCCGCGAAGCCCGAGACGCGTTCCGGCCTCCAGCAGCTCAGCGGTTCCGTTCTTGAGCCGCCGACCGGTGGCTGGAACGATGCGCGCAGCAAGATCTCCGCAAACCTCCAGAACATCTTCCTTGGCAAGGTGACCGTCGCCGAAGGTCTCAAGAAGATGGCCATTGACGTTCAGGCGGTCATCCGCAAGTAGCATTCTCAACAGCACTCGGCATAGATCACGGGCGGGGCGCGGTTGATTCCGCGCCCCGCCCGTCTCGCGACAACGGAGTCGGGACAAAGGAGTCGACGTGAAGCGGACAAACCAGTCTATTGCAGTTCTCTTGGGTGTGCTTCTGCTGTTGAGTGTTGTGATTTCGGCGCTTCCAGTCGTGCCAGATGCCAGCGCAGCCTCGTATGAGTTCAGCCCTGTCAATGGACCATATGGGGGATCCATTCGCAGCATCGCGGTTTCGCCTTCCTTTGCGGAGGACGGCCGCGTAGCTGTCGGAACAAGCAACGGGCTCTATATGTCCCGAGATCGCGGCGTGACGTTCAGCGTCGTCCGGAATGGGCTGCAAAGTCGTAGCCAGAGCATCACTGGAGCAGCGTACTCGCCCGATTTCGCACGAGACCGCTTGGCGCTGGTCTCCACCGAGGACGGCCTGTACCGGTCAGATGATGGTGGAGCCCGTTTCGATTACTCCAACAAGGGGCTTGGAGGCGATGCGTATGTCAACGCTGTTGTCCCGTCGCCGACGCTGACGGAAGATAGTACGGTGTTTGCGTCGACGTACCTGAGTGGCGCCTGGGTGAGCAGAAATGCAGGTCGTTCATGGGTGGTGTGTGCCGCGGAGCTGAAGAACCAGAACGTGGTGGGGATGGCGGTTTCGCCTTCATTCAGGGCCGATCACACGATACTGTTTGGTGTCGAAACGGCGGCCGATGTGGCTGGGGCATGGATCTCGACTGACAGTGGGGTTTCGGCTCACGCTCTCAGCATTCTCAGCGAAAACACAGGGAACGCCCTGGCGTTCTCGCCTGCATTTGCTGCCGACCACACGTTTGCCGTCGGGGTCGGGGCGGATGGAGTTTTTGTTACAACGGATGCCGGTGCGACATTCACCAGGAGCTATCGCGGCACTGTCACCTCTCTGCTGTTCTCACCTCTCTATCCCACGACACGCGAACTGTTCATCGGCACATCGGGCAAGGGACTGCAAATAATGAACACCGATAGAGGGTCTTTGTCGGCCGCGACGATGACGTCTCCATCACCGCAGTCCTTCGCCATTACTGCTCTTGCGGCGAGTCCGGCATTCACAACAGACGGCACGCTGTTCGCTGGAACCAGCCGCATCGGCCTGCTGGTTTCGAAGGATGGTGGAAAGACTCTTGCCGACAGCAGCATAGGGATCACCAACTCGCGCGTGAACGCTGTGGCTGTTTCGCCGGCGTTCGCGACGGACAGGACGGTGTTCTTCGGCACTGCCTATCAGGGCGTTGCGCGCACGTTCGACGCAGGGCAGACCCTATCCTACTGCAACGACGGTCTGACTGACCTCAGCATCATCCAGGTGGCGCTTTCTCCTTCGTATGGGACTGACGGGACGGTGGCTGCAGGAACCGACGGCGGGGGCCTCTTCATCTCACGAGACAAGGGGGCAATCTGGAACGCGACGGGAGGATTTGCGGGGTATGCCGTTCCATGGGTCGCCTTCGCTCCTGACTATCACACGTCCGGGGCTGCATTCATTGCCGTGGAAGGCGAGGGATTGTGGCACACCACGGATTCCTTCGCGACCGTGATACAGTGCTCCCCTCTCATTGCCGGACCAGATCTTGCGGATACGGTCGTCGATTGTGTCGCGGCGTCTCCTGCCTTTGCCACCGATCACACGCTGTTTGTTGGGACGCACTCGGGACGCGTGTATCAGAGCACAGACGGAGGTGCATCATTCGGGTATCTCGCGGGCAGCGGACTGCCTGGCTACGCAATGAAGGATCTGCGGATTTCGCCCACCTTCGCGACGGATAGCACAATCTATATGTGTACAGACTATGGCACAGGCAGCACCAGAGAGGCCGGTGTCTACAGGTCTACGAATAGGGGCACTAGTTGGAAACAGGTTGCCAGCTACATCTGGTACGATGCCATCCGCATCAGCGACGCGTACGAGTCCGACGGTACCGTGCTCGCTGTCTCGTGGAGCGGCGGCCTGGACGTGACGACAAACCGCGGACTGGTCTTTGGCAGTATGAGTAGTGGCATTCCGCTGGTGAGCGGCAAGTACTGGGGCAACGCCCTGGATATCTCGCCCTTCTTCAGCACCGACGGTATCGTCTATGTCGGCCTGACCAATGGGGGAGTATTCACGACGTATCGGCTCGCGAAGGCTGCAGCGACGACAGTGAGCCTGGTGATCGGCAGTACGACCATGACGGTAAACGGTGTCGCGCGGCCACCTCTGGACGCCGCTCCAATGATCATGGGCGGCAGGACGCTGGTTCCCATACGCGCTATCGTCGAGGCTATCGGCGGGACGGTGACCTTCGACGGCAAAGACGGCAAGGGCAGAGTCGACATAGCGCTGGGAACTCACGCTCTCTCGCTCTGGATCGGAAAGCCGGGTGCCCGCTTGGATGGAACGACGGTGCAGATCGACGCTGCGAACGCGAACGTCACGCCTATCATCCAGGCCAGCCGCACCTACCTGCCG
>JAPLGK010000124.1 GCA_026390195.1 Caldisericota bacterium | reverse complement strand
CACGTCCATGGTCCTGCGCCAGCTGATGCTCTGAGGATCGATGTCCAGTTCGTTTCCCTGAGAGATATGGTTGTCCACCACCGCGGCCAGCAGGTTGGTTGCTGTCTCTACTGCATGAATGTCACCCGTGAAGTGCAGGTTGATCTGTTCCATCGGAAAGAGAGAAGACTTGCCACCACCTGTCCCACCGCCCTTGATACCAAAGACTGGACCCATGGACGGTTCGCGCAGTGTGTTGACCGTCTTCAATCCCAGTTTGTTCAGCGCCATGCCCAGCCCAATGGTCGTGACCGTCTTGCCTTCGCCAAACGGTGTCGGCGTGATAGCAGTTACATCGATGTACTTCCCATCCGGCTTGTCCTGCAAGCGATTCAGGATATGATAATCGATCTTGGCCATGTACCTGCCAAAGAAATCGACTTCCTCGTCGCGGATACCCAGCGACAGTGCAAGTTCGCCAATGTCCTTCTTGTCAATTGCTTTTTCGAACATAGGTCACACTCCCTTTTGCGTGGTACGTTTTGCCATTGTACCCCAATCCGATTCCTGCGCACCGGGCAGGGCTCAGATAAGTCTGAAATAGTGAGCTGCAAACGTAGAAATCGCCGCGGCAACACAATAGAGCGCAAACCACTGCATCTTGCCTTTCCGCGCAACCTTGAGCAGCAACCCGATCGCGACGAGGCTGGTCAGCACGCTGACGACGACACCGATGCCGATTTCGGTGAGGGCGCTTGAGGACATGCCCGCCTGCAGAAAGTCCTTGAGCTTGAAGACCCCTGCACCCGCGATGGTCGGGATGGCCATAAGGAAGCTGAAATGGGCGGCATCCTCCTGTTTGAAGCCTCTGTAGACGCCGACAGACATCGTCGTGCCACTGCGCGAAAGACCCGGCAGCAGCGCAAACACCTGGCCGATACCAATGGCCAGCGCATCTTTCCAGCCAACCTCGCGGATAGTTCTGGTCGTCGACGAAAAATGCTGCAGAAACAGCAGGAAGGCTGTGACCAGGAACATGGCCGCTACGACGTAGTAGCTGGCAAAAGCCTTCTCGATGGTGGCACTGAAAAGGACACCGATGACTCCGGACGGGATGATGGACGCGACGATCAGCCAGAACATGTTGCGCTTGCGCGCTTCCTCATGAGACAGGCTGCCGCGGAACGTGTAGAGGAATCCCCGGAACAGGCCCGTAATGTCACCCCAGAAGAAGATGGCCAGGGCGATGAGGCTGCCGAAGTACAAGGCCACATCAAAGGCCAGTGTCGAATCGGCCTTCAGGATCCCCGACCAGACGACCAGATGGCCCGAGCTGCTGACAGGCAGGAACTCGGTCAGTCCCTGTACGACGCCGAGCACAATGCTTTTCCACAGTACCATGAGTGGTACCTCCAGGTTATGACCTCAACCACATGCCATATGGTAGACAAACGCCTCCAAAAAGCAAAGGCACGGCTTCCAGGGAACCGCTGAATCCTTCCGCAGGCAGGTCCGTGTGGCCTGGCTTCAGATGAGAGAGGCGAGCGTGTGCCCTGTGGGCGTCAGGACAGCCAGCGAGCCGTTGGGCAACTCCTCCCAGGAACTGGCGCCCAGGGGTTCGCTAGCGACCAGTTCCCTGCCACTCTGGTGCTGCAGGTACATGCTGTGTCGCTCCGGATCAGTGCTGTAGTGGAAGGCATACATGCGTCGTCCGTCACACAGGAGGAAGTTGAGGCCGGTGAAGTCTCCGACGGACGCCACCTCGTGGACCGCACCCCTCAGAGCGTCGAGGGGGTCGGTCGCCGACTCGAGGTGCTGCAGCAGCAACGCGAAGTAGACTTCACTGTCGGTTTCACCCTCAAGGAAGTCCTGGAACTTGGGCAGGAGATGCGACACCAGGCGCTCGCGCGAGCAGTGTCCGTTATGGCAGAATGTCCAGCGTCCCGCGCCGAACGGGTGTGTGTTGACCAGCCGACGTGCCGTACCGCTGCTGCGACGGATGTGAGCAAGAGCAATCCGGGCATTGACTTCGCGCGCGGTAAGCTCGAAAAGCGGCGATTCATGAGCAGGTCCCGGTTCCTTGACAACACGTGGACAGTCCTGTTCATCGTCATACCATCCAACACCCCAACCATCAGGATTGGGCTCACCGGATTTGTCCGCAACCGCCAGTGAGCGTAGTGAAGGCTCGACCTCGGTGATCCATGGAGCTATGGATTGTGGCGTCGTGGCGACCATTCCAAACATCCTGCACATCAGCGTTCCTCCACCGGCCGGCTATCCACGGCCGCCCTGCCTTCAGGATACGTCGCCGGCGCTCGTATGCAATTGTGAACACTAATGGTGCCTGACACCAAGGGTGTTCACGATTGGCGACGGAAACGCAGATCTCTTATGAATTCGACTTCGTCTTCGGGTGAGATGCCGTATTTGTGATGATCGGCAGTCTCCAGGAGGACGACGTCCCTCAGCGTGCGAGGCTATTTGCAAACAAGGTGCCGGATACTGCCACGAGGATGATTGCGGTGAGCCAGCCGATGAACAGTCCCGAAAACAGCCTCTTCCTCTCGCCTTCGGTCATGCTGCGCAGACCGAGGAACATGAACCCGAAGACGCCGGATAAGACGGCAAGCGTCAGGCCCGCCTTGAGGTTGACCTGATGCCAGACCACCGGATCGGCGAACGTTGCAGGGACGCGAAACCCAAGCCATGGGTTTGGTGTAGAGAATGCCGACAGGGCCCCTACGATGCTCACGGCGAAACAGCTGACGGCAACCAGGAGAGGTTCAGTCCTGCCGACCTCCATGTCATGGGCCGTAACGCCCGTGTCCCGCGCGACCTGTTCAGAATAGCGCCACAGCCAGACAGCCGCGATGAGGGTGTAGACCACCAGGGCTCCCACAACGTACTGCCCCACATCCTGCGTGACGACCCCGGCGACGGCAAGCAGGTCGACAATGCCGGCCACTGCTCCCCCCGCGACAAGCAGGAATCCCGTCTTCCGATTCACGACGTCCCAGACGCGGCCGTCCGCCATCGTGGCAGGGAACCGGGCGCCGTACACACCGTTGCGCTTCACCTTGCCCAGCATCAGCGGAACCCCAAGGAACACGAACAGCAGCGCGAGCCCAAGGCTGTTCAGAACATTCTCCATGAGCATTCATCTCCTCGCCAGAGCCCCACGCCCCGACATTGTGCGTGCTCATCACGTCCACCTGATGCTATACACATCCTCGGAGTGGAAGCCGCCACGACACTTGCAAGCGAAGATCTCCGGGGCTCTTGGAGTCACAGACTCCCGGTGAGCCCCCAGACCACACGAAGCACGTCCCGCGTAGCCGTGCCGAGGGCAGCCGCGGGGAGGTCCTCCGCCGTGTCCGTGGTGGAGTGGTACCATGGGGCTTCTCTCCCATGTGCCGAGAACATGCAGCTGGGAACGCCGAGCTGGCTGAACGTCTCATGGTCCGATCCCCCCGTCCAGGGGATGACCGCGAGTGAAGCGCCGTCCCGGATTGCGTCCGCGACAGCATTCATCATTGTCTGGTCAGATGGATCAATCGCCACTCCTAGGCCCGACGTTGACCGCATCATGTCCAGGTCGAGCACGGCGGACAGCGATTGAGCCAGCTCGGGAGCCGCTGCCGCAAATGCGGCAGAACCCAGCAGGCCCTCTTCCTCCCCGCTGAAAGCGACGAACCAGATTGACACCGGGGGGATCGCACCCAACGAGACCATCGCGTGGGCCATCTCCAGCATGACCGCCACACCCGACGCGTCGTCGTCGGCTCCGGGGTACATCACGCCCGAGCGGTCAGTGCCCAGGTGGTCGAAGTGTGCGCAAACCATGATGGGTCTTGTGTCGTCAGTTCCCGCGAGCATGCCGGCTACGTTGAACGCGGTCGCGTCCGGCTTCCATGATGCCGTGATGCCAAAGGATACCTTCAGGTTGAGGTCGCGTGAAACGATCTGGCCTGCCCACGCCTGTTCCGCTATGTCGTCGAAGGAGAGCCCTGCCGCCCAGAACAAAGACCGCGCTCCGGCCAGAGATGTGAGAGCCGACGCCGGTGCGTCGGGAAGGGCCGACACAACCTGGCCGTGCATGTCGAGCGGATTGGGCGCCGAAGGCATGTCAAGGATGAGGACGCCGGCGGCGCCATGTGCGGCGGCGCGCCCGACCTTGGCCGCCAGGTAAGTCTGCGACTCGGGTACGGAACGCGTCGGGGCGCTGTAGCGCAACAGGACCACGACCTTGCCGGCGACGTCCAGGCCGGCATACTCGTCATACCCGCTCATCTGAACACCAAATCCCGCAAGCACAGCATCGGCCTCAACGCTCCCACTGCCAGCATATGGCATCGCCATCCCGCGGTCACCGAGGAATGACTCACCGCGCGTTCCGGTCGCCTTGATGCCCGTGAATGAACTCACTGTGTACAGGGGCGTCTCGTATGTGGCAAGATATTCCTTGAACCCGGGAGGTTCTCGCAGGCCAATCGTCTTGAACTGTGAAGCGATCCATGCAGCAGCCTGCGCCTCGCCAGGCGTGCCCGTGCGGCGACCGGCATAGGTCGGTGAAGCAAGCTCGGCAACAGCATCGTGAGCGCGCTGTTCGTCCACAGCAGACACGACCTTGTCCACACCCGGCCACGTAGTCCGGGGTCTGCAGCCTGCAACGGTGACGATGAGCAGGACCAGAACGATCCATCTACGATTCACGGCAACCTCCCCAACCGACTTGTGCGCCCCTTCGACCTATGCTCGACCACGAGATTCGCACTCCACAACGTCACCTTGACTCATCCTGTCGCCACCCTACAATGGAGGCGCACCACATCTAATACTAGTATGTACGAATGGAGGTCGACTTACAGATGAGAATCGGAATCCTGACGGGCGGCGGGGATTGCTCCGGGCTCAACCCGGCGATACGCGGCGCGGTGTTCAGAGCCCTCGACTACGGAGACGAGTGCATTGGCCTTGTCGGAGGCTGGCAGGGACTTCTCTCATGTGAGACCGAACCGCTGAACCTCGTGCGCGTCGACGAGATCATCGACCGCGGTGGCACCATTCTGGGCACCTCCAGGACCAACCCGTTCAAGGATCCTGCGCTCGTCCAGCAGACCATTGCCAACATCGCGGCCCTGAGTCTGGATGCCGTCATCGCTATCGGCGGGGACGACACGCTGGGTGTGGCCACCAAGCTTGCAGCGATGGGTGTCAAGGTCGTTGGTGTTCCGAAGACGATGGACAATGACCTGTCAGGAACAGACTTCACATTCGGATTCGACACGGCAGTGAGTGTTGCCCTGGACGCTTCGCGAAGGCTGAAGGACACCGCACTGTCCCATCGGCGCATCGTCGTCCTGGAAGTTATGGGCAGGCACGCCGGATGGGTTGCACTCTACACCGGCATCGGCTCAGGAGCCGATTACACGCTCATCCCCGAGGTCCCCATCGACTGGGATGCCATGGTGCGCCAGGTCATGACCTCCTACAAGCGCAAGAAGTACGCCTTCATCGTCGTGAGCGAGGGAGTAGAAGTCACGCAGGCCACCGGCGAGAAACTGGACGACTTTGGCCACATGCTGCTGCAGAACAGGGGTGTGGGGCCAGAAGTGGCAAGGATCCTCGAGGAGAAGACGGGGGTCTCGACTCGTTCGGCCACGATAGGGCACATCCAGCGGGGAGGTAGCCCCACCCTGTTCGACCGTATCCTGGGATCCCGCGTCGGCGTGAAAGCCGTCGAGATGATCCATGACGGCGAATTCGGCAAGATGGCTGCTCTCCGCGGCACCGAAGTAATCGCAATTCCACTCACCGAAGCTGTTGGCAGGCTCAAGACGGTCCCTCAGGAGTGGGTCGAC
>JAPLGK010000028.1 GCA_026390195.1 Caldisericota bacterium | reverse complement strand
CGAGAGAACCTGATTGGAGCATTCGTGCGTCGCGTGACCGGGTTCTCCATTCCATTGGCAAACCGGAGCCCATTTTGGTGGATGTGCGCACGCCAGAAGAATATCATGGTCAGTTGTGGGATCGGTGGACATATCAGGCAGAAGCCAGCCAGCGCGGTGGTCACATCCCCGGCGCGGTCAATATTCCTTGGGACATGGCGCTCAAGGAGGATGGAACATTCAAGTCGGTTGAAGAACTGCAAGCCGTATATACCAACAGCGGTGTTTCTTCAGATAAGGAAGCAATCTCGTACTGCATCGTTGGCGGGCGATCCAACCATACCTGGTTTGTCTTGACCTATCTGCTCGGCTACCCCAAAGTCCGGTTGTATGATGGTTCATGGGCAGAATGGAGTACACTTATCGGAGTTCCTATTGAGAAGTAAATTGGAGGGTTACACTCAAGATAAGGGGCGCGGGCTAACAATGGCATGCAGACGACGGGGCTTCCACCCTCTCTCAAGAGCGGCTGGTGCCCGTCCCTCGGCCCCAGCACGTGGACCTTGTCTTCCGTATCCTTGCAGTCGACCCCGCGTAACCCTTGACATAATGGACGAGCAACACGCTGGTGAGCTGTTGACCATCTGACACCAAGGGATGGTGAACGAAGTCGTGAACCTGAGCGTCGATTACCGCATCGAGTCGTGGCTCTACCGGGAGCATCCGGGCATCAGGCCTAACCAGGAGAAGTCCATCGGGCTGCAGGTCCAGATGTCGGTTGGGGGATTGACGCCCGACGTCAAGCGCGCTACCCCGCGTCTGGTGTATGAAGGGAGCAACGCGATCAACTATGCCTATCTCCGCTCTGTTGGCATCATGCTTGGCCAGAACCTGGTCCGTGACTATACCGACTCTGCCATCGTAGAACTGGGCAAACGGCTGGTGGAGCCGAGGGGGGGTTGGCCCTCCTGACGACCACTTCATGGCTGCTCTCCTCGGTGTGCTTCAGGCTCGATCATCGGAAACGCCACTCACGCGTGAGCGCTAGACCAGACCGAGTCTTTCGGATGTATCTGCGGATTGCGGTAGAATATCGGAAAGAGGAGGTGGCGGTATGAATAGCGATTCCAGGATTCCACCAGACACATCACCGGCCGGTCGGCGGATTGTTCTCGGGCGTCCCAGTACGCGGCTTGGATGGTGGTCAATCGCACTGGGAGTCACATTCGTGGTTCTCGTCGTCAACAGGGCGTTGGTGATGCGGTTGACAGACGGACTTTCATGGATACATGCTATCCTACCCTCTCTTGGTGTCGCCATGATATCGTGTGGAATGGCCGTCGGGCTCGTGAGTCTGACAGCGCTGACACGTCGGCACGAGCGCTCGTTGTTTGTATGGCTTACCCCCCCCCGCACTCGTGATCGTCTCGGTTATCGTCGAGTTCTTGCTGCCACACTGGGTCTCACGTGAGTAGACTGGCCAGGATCGTGCTTGTCCAAATCGCACTATCGATGGGGGTCCTTCGTGACTACTGCGTATGAAGACAGCTATGCAAGCTGGGCAAGGGGTTATGATCTGTTCGGCGAGATCGGAGTGGTCAACCAGGCGGAGCAGGAGTTCCTGCGCACCGTGTTAGGCGAGTGCGGGGCCAGAACCGTGCTTGACTGCGCATGTGGAACAGGCCAGCACCTTATCATGCTCTCGAACCTCGGGTTCAAGCTCTTTGGCAGCGACTGCTCCGAACCCATGTTGGAAGTCTGCCGCAGGAACCTGGACCTGTTCAACATCGATGTCGAAACGAAGGCCTGCGACTACCGGACGCTGGAGATCGCCTGGCCACGAACCTTTGACGCCTTACTCTGTCTGACTCAGTCCTTGAATCACATGCTCACACATGAGGATCTCGTTGATGCCCTTCGCTCCATGCGCAGGAGACTGGACCCAAAGGGCGTACTGCTTGTCACCCAGAGTACAACGCACAGGACGCTACAGAGTGAGTTCCGCTTCGATCTGGTCGTGAACACCCATGACTTCTCCCGAGTCTTCGCCAGAGACATCGAGGAGCACTTCCAAACCATTCACATATTGGACGTCTTCCACAGCGAGGAGAGACACAGCCTTGAACGACACGATATTCGCATCAGGATAATTCTGGACGAGGAGTATCGCGCACTTCTGAAGGAAGCAGGATTCTCAGACGTACACATCTACGGAGGTTATGACCGTCAAGCCTACGACAGAGGAACGTCGATGAAGCTCATCGTAGTCGCGAGGCCATAGAACGTGGGGGCCTACCCCTGCACGAGCTTGTCGTCTCTGATTTGCGAATTGCCGGAAGTAGCTGGAGTCAAACACGAGATGGAGAGGTGGTCCCATGAGCGCACTACAAAGAGCCATCGGCATCGGGTTGCTGTATCTCCTGACAATCGGCACAGGGATCTGGCTCAGCAATTCGGGCAGGCCGCTGAGCACACTGTTCATCACGGTTCACAAGCTGATCGCTCTTGCTACAGTCGTTCTCACGAGCATGCTGTTCTGGCGTTTGCTCAAGCATGTTCAGACGAACGTGCTGCTGCTGGGTTGATGATCGCATCGGCAATGTCAGTGATTGCGCTGTTCGCCACGGGGGCGCTGCTCAGCACTGGGAAGCCGATGAACAATCTGGTGCTGACGATCCATCGGGTCACGCCGGCACTACTGACGCTATCGGCGGGAGCGAGTGCATATCTGTTGACCAAGTGAAGAACCAATGTCCCTAGCTCTCGCCAGACGCACGAATTGACCCCTCCCACATTCCATGTGCCGTAGAACACTTCCGAGTGGCGAGAATTCTGCCACTGTAGTTTACGGACAGCGCACGTGCAAGGTCTGATTGGTGAGGTGATGAACCGTGAATGACTGGCAGAGCCAATTGAGGTTTGATCCACTTCCAACACTTCTGACCTGTGATAACGTGGCCCTTCAGTACATGGCACGGCGTGACCTGCTGGGTGAGCAGGTGGAGCCGGTCCTTGGCCTGTGGGAATTGCCGACGGTGCAACGAATCCTCAAACGGCAACTTGCTGACGGATCCTGGGCTAGGCCTGGCGAACACAAGCACCTGGCCATCAACTACAATCTTATCGAGACCTGGCGGCAGTCTAGATTCCTGGTGGAGCAGTATGGCTTGACCCGGGAGCATCCCCAGGTTCGGAAGGCCACCGAGTATCTGTTCTCGTGTCAAACCCCGCAGGGGGACATCCGGGGCATGCTAGCCAATCAATACGCGACCTATTACACCGGTGCGATCATGGCTCTCCTCGTGGAGGCCGGCTACGCCGACGACCCGCGTATTGATAGAGGCTTCAGGTGGTTGCTGACTATGCGCCAGGATGACGGCGGCTGGACGATCCCGCTCATTACGCGCAAGTTCGACCGCGCTACGCAGTACCGGTTGACCTCGGAGTATGCCGACCCCGTTGAGCCCGATCGCTCCAAGCCCTTCTCGCACAATTGGACGGGCATGGTTCTGCGAGCCTTCGCAGTCCATCCACGGCAGCGTCACTCTGAGGCGGCGATGGTCGCCGCGTCGTTGCTAAAGTCCCGGTTTTTCCAGCCGGATTCCTATGGCTCATATCGAGCAGCCAGCTACTGGGTGCGATTCGAGTATCCATTCTGGTGGAACAGCTTGATCACCGCACTGGATTCGCTCTCCCTAATGGGCCTGCCCAAGGAGGACCCGCAGATCCAGCAGGCATCGGCGTGGCTGGCACTGCATCAACAAGAGAACGGGTTGTGGAGGGTATCGTACGCCGGGGCCCAGGAGCGGGAGACCGCCAAGGTGCAGGAGATGAGGCTGTGGGTCACACTGGCGATCTGTCGCATATTGAAAAGGCTGTATGGATAGGCTCGTGGGGGCTTCTGCTCCATGCGCAGACTGGCGTTTTTTTGGATCGGCTGAGAGAGTCCGTACACAATGCGGAGGGCACAGTCTCGCGCGTTGATTCACGCTCCTCGAAGAAACTGTAATGACGCTCCTGTTGAAGCGCAATGTGGTCAGGTGGAGGAGAAGATGAGAAGAACAACGTGCTCTAGAGCTGGTTCCAGAGCAACTTTCCAGTATGTGGTGGAGCCGAGGGGATTCGAACCCCTGACCTCATCCGTGCGAGGGATGCGCTCTCCCAGCTGAGCCACGGCCCCATCGCTGCTTATTATATGAGATTCGTGGCGATAGTCAAAGCGCCATCGCGAGGATGTAGCCCTGGAAGCTGGTTTTGGGTTGACATTGGCAACCTTGGAACTACAATTTGTTAGGTATCAGACAACTTGTTCCTGAGGAGCAGTCATGTCCAGACCTGTTGGTCTTATCGTTGGCACGGGGGTCGACAGCGTTCAACTTCTTTCCGATGCGAGCCTCTGCAGCATCAAAACCCCGTTTGGTGACGTATGCTATGTCCGAGGTTCCATGGGCGATGTGGATGTGTGCGTCCTCAAGCGTCACGGGGAAGGTCACGTCGTACCACCCCATCTCATCAACTACCGTGCCAATATCATGGCACTGTACATGCTCGGCGTCCAGAAGGTCGTCACGACGAGTGCCGTAGGGTCGCTCAAGAAGTCCATTACGCCAGGATCGTATGCCCTGATGGACGGTTTTCTGGACTTCACCAAGGTGCGCGTGCAGACGTTCTTCGAGGTTGGCAAGGTCGTTCACACGGACATGACCCATCCCTACAGTGCAACCCTTACGGACGTGCTGGCGACGGAGATGTCCGCCTTGAGGCTTTCGCTTCACACGGGCGAAGTGTATGTGGCGGCTGAAGGTCCACGCTTCGAATCGCCGCAGGAAGTCCGCATGTATGCGGCCATGGGCGGATCGGTGGTCGGGATGACAGGCGTACCCGAGGTGACGCTTGCCCGGGAGGCAGGTCTCGAGTATCAGACAATCGCCATCATCACGAACTACGCGGCCGGCATCAGCACCTCACTCCTCACACACAAGGAGGTTCTCGACGCCATGGCTGCAGCATCGGCATCGCTGGTCGAGGTCCTGCGCCGATCTCTTCCCCGCGTCGCGCGACTCCCAGCCGGTCGGGGTGACGATGAGCATCCGCTCGACTTCCTGTTGAATTCATGAGGGTAGAGCTGCTGGCTCATACTCCCGATGCGGATGTGTTGTGTGCCTACGCAGCTCACATCTGCTACAGCACCGAACCATTTAACGCCGATCGAAGCGCTGGTATTTTGCGCAGGGTCTGTGGCAACGGACATCTGTCCGTTCTCGAGCATGCCAGTTTCACGTTCCTTGTCGAGGGGCTGTCGCGGGCAGCTTCCCATCAGTTGGTCCGGCATCGGCTCGCCTCGTACTCGCAGCAGAGTCTGCGGTTCACGAAGGCCCAGCCAGTCTTCGTCTCTCCCCCCGGCAATGATTTCAGACGTTTCTATGAGCAGGCTTACCTGGAATACGAACGTCTGCTTGCAGAAGGCGTCCATGAGGAAGACGCTCGCTACGTCCTTCCTCAGGGTGTTGCGTCACGTCTGGTGGTGACCATGAATGCCAGGGAGCTGAGGCACTTCTTTGAGCTGCGCTGCTGTCTGAGGGCACAGTTCGAGATTCGGGCTCTGGCATGGCTGATGCTGGCCAAGGCCAAGGCCGTGGCGCCCCTCCTGTTCGAGAATGCTGGTCCGGTATGTCTTCAGGGAATGGAGTGCCCAGAACGCTCGTTTGCGTGTCACCTGAAAACGAAGGGACAGGGAGGAGGAGCGGAATGACGGGAACAATGCTTGCACTTGTGAAGGAACGTCCAGAACGGGGGGCAACACTGACGGAGGTGAACATCCCCAGGGTCGCAGAGGACGAAGTGCTTGTCAAGATCGACTACGCCTCTATCTGTGGCACAGATGTCCATATCTATGTGTGGAACGAGTGGGCACAGAACAGAATCAAGACTCCACATATCATGGGTCACGAATTCGCGGGGCACGTCGTGCAGACAGGCAGGTCCGTGCGGGGATTCAAGGAGGGCGATTTCGTCAGTTCCGAGACACATATCTACTGCGGGCACTGCTATCAGTGCCATACGGGCCATAGTGAGGTCTGCCAGAACCTCCAGATCCTTGGCGTGGACCGCGCGGGCGCATTTGCCGAGTATATCGCCGTTCCCGAGCGCGTGCTCTGGAGGAACGACCAGTCGATTCCGGCCGCGTGGGCTTCCATTCAGGAGCCGATGGGCAACGCATTGGATACCGTCAATTCCGAGTCGGTATCGGGGAAGACCGTCCTCATCACAGGGGCAGGCCCGATCGGCGTGCTCGCCGTGGGAATTGCCAAAGCTTTCGGTGCCACACAGCTTTTTGTGACTGATCTTTCGGATTATCGGCTGGATCTCGCCAAGAGCATGGGTGCAGATTTCGTTCTTAATCCCGGTCGCGACGACGTCGAGGCGATGATCAAGGAGCAGACGCATGGTATTGGCGTCGACGTCGTGCTGGAGATGTCCGGCAGTGAGAGAGCCATGCACCAGGGCCTGAAGGCGCTGACACCAGGCGGACGCATGTCGATGCTCGGACTTCCTGATCGCCCAGTGACCATTGATCTGACCAATGAAGTCATCTTCAAGGAAATCCGCATCTATGGCATCACGGGACGCAAGATCTTCTCAACGTGGGAGACTGTATCCCGGCTGCTTGCTTCGCGCATTGTGGACCCGAGTCCTGCCATTACG
>JAPLGK010000068.1 GCA_026390195.1 Caldisericota bacterium | reverse complement strand
CCTCTCTTGTGACGGACGCCACGGTAGCAGTTGATCTCCATGAGCCTGCGGATGTTGGTCGAGACTTCTCGGCGAAGATCGCCCTCGACGACGAGATTGTCATTGATGGCCTTCTGGATTGCGAGAATCTCGCTCTCCGTTAGATCCTTGACCTTCTTGTCCTCAGACACTCCTGCAACACTGCAGATCATCTTATAGTTTGACTTGCCGATGCCGTAGATGTAGGTCAGGGCAATGCCTACCTTTTTCCCGGCAGCAAGATCGATACCACTAATACGAGCCACTATTCCTCCTTTACTTACCTTGGCGCTGCTTGTGCTTCGGGTTCTCGCAGATCACCATGACCGTACCGTTTCGCTTCACAATCTTGCACTTAGCACAGATCTTCTTTACTGACGGTCTCACTTTCATAGGTCGCTACTCCTTTCAACTCTTCGACAATTACAGTCGATAGGTGATACGTGCTTTCGAGAG
This sequence comes from Caldisericota bacterium, assembly GCA_026390195.1. Taxonomy (GTDB): domain Bacteria; phylum Caldisericota; class Caldisericia; order Cryosericales; family Cryosericaceae; genus Cryosericum. The sequence continues at coordinate 3,057 of JAPLGK010000068.1, read as the reverse complement.
GTCATAGGGTGTTATCTCAAGCCTTACCTTATCTCCCGGCAGGATCTTGATGAAGTTGAGCCTCATCTTCCCGCTGATGTGAGCCAGCACAATCTTGCCGTTGCCCAGTTTCACGCGGAACATCGTCCCTGGGAGCGTTTCCACTATGACGCCCTCTGTCTCTATGACTTCTTTCTTGTTCATGGCAGTGTCAGGATGACGGGGCCTTGGGCCGTGACGGCTATCGTGTGCTCGAAATGAGCGCTCTTGTGTCCGTCAACAGTAACAACCGTCCAATCATCGTTCAGAACGCGGACAGCGCTGCTGCCAGCGTTGACCATGGGTTCGATCGCGATCACCAGTCCCTCCTTAAGAGTAATACCCGTACCGGCTTTGCCGTAGTTGGGAACCTCGGGATCTTCATGAAGTTCCTTTCCAACACCATGCCCGACGTAGTCGCGCACGACACTCATACCTTGGGCCTCAGCCACCTGTTGAACTGCGTGGCCAATGTCTCCCAGACGAGCTCCCACATGCACGGCGTCGATGCCGGCGTACAGGCTCCTTCGGGTCGTCTCGATAAGCTCCTCGTCCCGGGATACCACCGGCCCGCAGGCAACAGTAATGGCTGAGTCTGCATAGTATCCTTCATAGATGAGGCCGAGATCCAGCGAAACGACGTCACCTGAATTCAGAATGCGATGCCCTGGAATGCCATGGATGACTTGTTCGTTGATGGAGACACAGAGTGTCGCCGGATAGCCGCCGTAGTGTAGGAATGCCGGCTTCGCTCCGAGCTCATGGATGCGAAGTTCTGCCGCGTGGTCCAGTTCGCGAGTCATCACGCCGGGAGAAACCATCTCTCCTATCTGGCGCAACACCTCACCGAGCTTGGCCCCCGAAACACGCAGGTGCTCGATGTCCGAAGCGGACTTAAGCCGGATCATCAAGAGCCCTTTGGATCTTGGCGAAAACAACATCCGGAGCACTGGCTCCATCAACAGTGATGAGCTTCCCCTGATTGCCGTAGTAGACGGTCAGAGTCTTCGTCATCGCTTCGTACGTGCTCATCCTTGTCCTGACACTCTCCTCGCGGTCGTCTTCCCGCTGGATGAGAGGTGCGCCACAGAGGTCACAGAATCCCTCCCTCTCTGGCTGCGAATAGTACGCGTTGTACACACTGCCGTCGGCAGAGCAGACGCGCCGTCCCGATATGCGACGGAACGCTGTCTCGACCGGCAGGTCAACGAATACGGCTGCGGTCAAGCTAAGGTTTTGCTTTGTCAGATACTCGTCGAGAAATGCGGCTTGAGCGACAGTCCTCGGGTACCCGTCCAGAACAAAGCCTGCTTGCGCCTCCTGAGTCGACAGAAACGATTCGACGACAATCATGTTGACATCCTCGTCGCTCACAAGACCCCCAGCATTGATCTTGGCCGCAACCTCGGCGGGCAGCTTACCCTCCCGCCGAAGATTCCGGAAGTACTCCCCACTCGAGAAGGTAGGCACTCTCCAAGTTTGCGCGACAAGCGCACCTTGAGTGCCCTTTCCCGAGCCCGGTAGTCCCAAAAGGATAATACGTGGGCGCTGCGTCATTACTTCATGAACCCCTTGTAGTGACGCATCATCATGTATGCTTCGATCTCCTGCACGGTCTCCAGTGCTACGCCGATGATGATAAGCAGCGAGGTGCCACCAAAGGCAAACGCCGAGATCTGCTGGTTCCGCATAGCGATGTTCGGCACGATGGCGAGGAACGCAAGGAAAATAGCAGTCGGCAGGACAATCCGATCCAGCACGTTCTTGATGTAGTGCGCGGTTGCCTCGCCGGGACGAACACCAGGCACATAGCCCCCGTATTTCTTGAGATCATCAGCAATCTTGGTGGGATCGTACGTAATCTCTGTATAGAAGTACGTGAAGAAGATAATGAGAAAGAAGAAGACGACATTGTGCGTCAGCGTGGTCGACTTCGTCAAGGGCTCTGCAACATGAAGATAGAACCAGGACGTCGACCAGAACTGCGACACGGTCGCAGGGAACATCAGAACGGTCGAAGCGAAGATGATCGGGAGCACGCCTGCTTGCACAAGTTTCAGAGGGATATACGTCGACTGACCACCGTAGACCTTGCGGCCGACGATACGCTTCGCGTACTGCACTGGAACCTTGCGTTCACCTTCATAAGCAAACAGGACCAGAAGAAGGAGCGCGATGGCACCCAGGGTACCGCCCACGAGGCCGAGAACACTGAGCGACTTGGCCTGGGTCAGCCTGAAGGCCTGTGCCACGCCAACGGGAATGCGGCTCACAATACCCGAGAAGATTATGAGCGACACACCGTTGCCGATCCCTCGCTCGGTCATGACTTCTCCAAGCCAGAGCACGATGTAGGCCCCGGCTGCAAGACTCAGAACGATCAGGAGTTTCACGAAGAATCCCGTGCTTGAGAGGTACTTCTGGAAGATGGCCACGACGCCAAACGACTCGATAACCGCCAATCCAAGAGTGAGATAGCGAGTATACTTCGCAATCTTCCGCTGACCTTCCTTCCCACCTTCTTTGCGGAGCTCCTCGAGCGCCGGGATGACCGAGCCGAGAAGCTCGATGATGATGGAGGCATTGATGTACGGAAGGACGCTTAGCGAGAAAATAGCGAAGTTCGCAATGCCACCGCCCGAGAACAGGTCAAGGAGACCCAGAAAACCCCCCTTGCCAACCAGCTGTGCCACGGCTGCACGGTCGATACCAGGCACGGGGATATACGTCCCGAGCCTGATAACGACAAACATCATCAGCGTGAACAGAATCTTGTTGCGCAGCTCTGGAAGCCTGAAAGCCCTCCTCAGCGTCTCGAACATCAGACGACCTCGCAGGTGCCGCCTGCCTTCTCGATCTTCTCACGAGCCGAAGCCGAGAAGCCCGACGCCCGAACCTGGACCTTTGTTGTCAGTTCACCGTCTCCGAGTACCTTCACCGGAGCGTTGTGAAGCGCGTTCAGATCAAGGGGCATCTCGCCCTCGTATCCCTCGAGTGCGCCAGCATTGACGGCAACGTACACTGTCCGGACGTGAGGTC
>JAPLGK010000230.1 GCA_026390195.1 Caldisericota bacterium | reverse complement strand
TTGCCGGGCAGAGCGCCCCCGGAGCTGGTTGTCGATACGGCGCGACTCATGGCGTTCGGTCCCGAGGATGAACAGGCCTCCCAGGTCGACGACCTCGTCATGTTCCTTCTCACACGATGCGCCGTACTCGGCGAGCAGCTTTGCATACTGTTCTGCGTACTGTTTCGCGTACTGTTCCGGCTGTTTCTTGGGGTCAGCTTTGGTATGAGCAATAGCAGCGGAGTGAGCAAGAGCGACAGGATTGCCGCCGAGCAGAATATCGACACCTCGGCCTGCCATGTTGGTGGCAATAGTGACCGAGCCTTTTCGGCCCGCCTGGGCGATGATCTCCGCTTCCTTTTCGTGAGGCTTTGCACTGAACTCCTGAATCGTGGCGTTGAGAACCTGAGGTTTAATGCCAAGCTTCCTGAGCTCCTGGCTGAGTGCTTCGGATTTCTTGACGGAACGCGTACCTACGAGGACAGGCTGCCCTTTCTCATGACGGGCCTGGATCTCGCGGAGAATCGCGTCCAGTTTGCCACGCTCGGACCGGTAGACTTCGTCGTCCGCATCCTGGCGAGCCACTGGACGGTGCGTGGGAATCTCGAGGACATCAAGTCCGTAGATTTCCTTGAACTCGTCTGCCTCCGTAAGCGCCGTCCCCGTCATTCCAGAAAGCTTGTGGTACATCTTGAAGAAGTTCTGGATGGTGATGGTCGCCAGCGTCTGGCTCTCCTCGCGGACCTTGAGCCCTTCCTTTGCCTCGATGGCCTGGTGCAACCCTTCGGAGTAGCGACGGCCATACATGAGCCGACCCGTGAACTCATCGACAATGATGACTTCAGTGTCCTTGATGATGTACTCGCTGTCCTTCCTGAAGAACACCTGCGCTCTGATGGCGTTGCGCAAGATCTTGTCATATTTGGCCTGATCCTCCAAGAGCTTCTCCTGAGGAATCCTCGCAGCGTGGGCGAAGCGAGCCAGCAGATCATCTGCAGGCTGGATGCTCTTGTGTTTCTCATCATAGATGTAGTCGGAGCCGGCCGGAGTCTCGGTGTCCCCAGGAGCCATGTCCGATTGAACCGTGCCTTTGAGCCGCTTTGCGAATGCCGCAGCCTCGTAGTATGGCACGTCCGAGTCACCACCAGGGCCCGCGATGATAAGAGCTGTCCGAGCCTCATCAATGAAGATGTTGTCGACCTCGTCGACGATGCCAAAATCGAGAGCCCCGTTCTGGACCATGCCGTCTTCCGAGCCGGCCATATGGTCTCGCAGGTAGTCGAACCCGAACTCGTTGTTCGTGCCATAGGTGATGTCGGCTGTGTACGCAGCGCGGCGCTCCTCGGGCGTGCTGTCGTTTTGAAGGAGGCCAACCGACATGCCAAGAAACTCATAGATAGGACCCATCCAGGCCCGGTCACGCTTGGCCAGGTAGTCGTTGACGGTGACGAGATGTCCCTTGTGACCCATGAGGGCGTTGAGGTACAGGGGACAGGTGGCAACGAGGGTCTTGCCCTCGCCCGTCTTCATTTCGGCGATGTTGCCAAAATAGAGGGCAATAGCTCCAAGGAGCTGTTCGGGGAAGTGTTCCAGCCCTATGAGACGGCGGGAGGTCTCTTTCACCAGTGCAAAGGCCTCAGGCAACAGGGCTGTCTCGGCGTCGCCTGCTGCAGCCCGCTTTCTGAGCTCGGCTCCATAACTTCTGAGACCGTCCTCGTCGAGCTCGGCTAAAGCTGGCTGGAGCTGAAGGATGAGGGGAACCATGGCCTGATATGTCTTGAGTTTGCGAGCAGCGGGGGAAAACGAACTGAACAGTCCCATCAGAGAGATACCTCCATTAAGTGAACTCCTGGACGTTTCGACACAAACACTGCGCTGGTGTGCTGGATTATCACAGGACTCAGCCCTTCAGTGTTTTCAGCAGTACAATACAGCATTGGCGTCGGTCATCAGACCGCGACGCCAACGCTGAAGCGATAGCTGCTACTATCGTCGCAACGACCGGGGGGCCTGTCTGGTCAGTCGATTTCACTCAGACCGTAACCCCCATAGGTACGTTTGTACAGAACACAGACCTTGTTGGACAAGGCGTTCCGATAGACGAAGAACTGGTGCTCCAGCATCTCGATCTGAAGGATCGCCTCTTCTTCAGACATCGGAAGCACCTCAAATTCCTTGCGCTTCACGATGTCTTCAGGAGACTCCTCCAGCTCCTCGATGGGGAGTTCTGACTGGAACAGACCCTTGAGCTCGGCAACTGCCTTGAAGTCCCTCCGGAAGATCCGGGTGTGGAACTTGCGGATCTGCACATCGAGCTTGTCGCATGCAGCATCGATAGAACCTTCCATGTCGGGTCCCTGTCCTGAAGCCTTGATGATACGGCCAGAAATCTCAAGAGTCAGTTCGCATGTATATTTACCTCGCAGGAGGTTCAGATTGACACCGAGCGTGGGTTCCTTGCGAAAGAACTTGTCAAACCGACTGACCTTCTCGTTCAGATAGGCAAGAATGCGCGGAGGGATCTCAAGCGTCTTGGACTTATACTCTACCTTCATGTGTGCCTCCCTTTGCATCGGATTCGGCTCTTGCCTTCATAAGCCTGACCGTATTGTAGCCCGACTACGAGCGAGGGTCAAGTACAAACATTGATGGGGACGTGCTTGCAGGATGACGCTCGTGGCGGCACAGACCGTAGCACCTGTTGTCAGGACGTCGTCCACGATGACGACTGTCCTGCCGCGCAGATGGTCAGCCGCATCGGACGAGAGTTCGAACACGCCATCAACATTCCTCAAGCGCTCTGCATCCGACAACTGCGTCTGAAGAGGCGTGAGACGTGTCTTGCGCAAAAGGCCACTGCCGGACTCGCCATCGAGAGCCGTGGAGAGTATTCCACAGGCTACGTGGGGGAAGTGACGAGGGTTTCTCTCATCCCGGGCACTGAACCGCGGAACGGGGACAAAAACCGGCCGGTCTCCCAGTGGAAGGGTTCTTGCGAGGCTCCCCAGCATGCCAGAGAGTTGTCCGGCCAACTGATACTCACCTTGTACCTTCATCTGCAGTATAGCCCGTCGTAGTGTTCCTTCATACCAGTACGCAGAGAAACCCGACGCCGGACCGGCGGCGAGCTCGCAATCGCTCCATCCCGGGTCGCACGGTCGAAATGAAGAGGCACAGCCGGGACAGATAGGAAGGTCCGATTCCTCGCCACAGAGAAAACATGCCTTGTCAGCGAGGACCTGGCGAAGAACCGAGAGAACACTCACGGGTTCCGACGTTCCAGAACAGCCTTCAGCCTGGCGATGCGGTCCATGCTGGTCCGGCCAAGTCGCACAACGGACTCTTCGGCTACGGGCGAGATGTTTCCGGCGCGAACACGCCGAGCAGCCTGCTGCGGAGAGTTTCCTGGTTGGAAGGCATCGAAGCCACAATAATGGGCCAACTGGGAGACCTTTGGGTCGTAGGCGAGCGCTACCAGGGGAGAGCGCGCAGCGACTGCCGCCACAGCCATATGGTATCGGCCTGCTACCGTCAGTGTGGCAGAACTGCAGAGGCCCAGCAGCGCTAGTGGCTGAGGCAAGATGATGAGTTCTGACGGCGTGAGCAGACGGTTCCGGACCGCCTGTGTGAATGCCAAGTCTGCTGATGGAAAGAGCACAACGAGATCCAGCTGAGCAGATGACTGAGACCCCAGGCAGTCGAGAAACGAGGCTGTCTCTTCGGGCGTCCAGCCGAACCGTTTGTTGACACAGGCAACGATCCGGGACTCGCGACGAGTGGCTGCGACAGCTTCACCGCCTCGGGCGATCAGATAGGAAAGCCCGGCGTCGGACGACACGCAGATGTCCTGCCTTCGGACACCGCAATCGAGCAGGAGGTCTCGCGAAGCGTCGTCGCGTACATCGATGAGAATCATGCGCCCAAAAACGGTCCTCACCAGACGACGCGTCCACAGCCGCCTGACGGGGCCGACACCCTGTGCGTAGCAGATGATTCCCTTCTTGCATAGCACGGCCAGCAGGGGAATTCCCAGATAGTACAGGCTGCTTCGCCAGCTGGTGACGTCCTGGATCAGCCCCCCTCCACCCAGCATGACATGGTTACACGCCCTGAGAGCTGCTCTCATCGCTCTCGGGTCATGACGATCGACGAAGGTGTGTCGCGGGCAGACGGGGCTGGCATACTGACCCGGGTCATTGACCGCAAACACCGCTTCACAGTCGATACTCGCCAGTTCATCCCGCATCGCCGACAGAATGAGCTCGTCGCCAAAATTGCCAAAGCCATAGTAGCCCAGGACAAGGATTCGGGTCATCTAGCTCCTGGATGCTGTCCGACGATGCGCAAGCACGCGGAACATGAAATAGAAGATACTCCCTACGCGCCGTACGCGACTTGGCTGGACGACCAGTCTGTACAACCACTCCGTGCCGGTCTTCTGAACGAATCGCGGCGCTCGGCGGACAAGTCCACTCCAGACATCGAATGTGCCGCCTACGCCGATTGCGATAGGGATACCCATGTCGCGGTGGTGC
>JAPLGK010000194.1 GCA_026390195.1 Caldisericota bacterium | reverse complement strand
TCTTGACCCGATCATCTCGTCAATTACCCTTACAGGTGCCTCTGCGAGTACGTCGGGAAGCATCACGATCACATCTGCCTGTGACCTGAAAGTGACGAAGACGGCAGACGGTGACTACTGCGTCTTCCAGCTGGAGGGGGTTTCGGCCGCGTCTATCGCTGGCACGCAGGCGCTGTCGGCTTGGGCCACCGTGTCGACGAAACAGCGTCTGAACGATACCCCTCCCATCGTGGAGTTGCGCCTCCATGCCGCGGGCTCGACAGCCGATGTGCAAGGCCTCGGAACGGGCATCTATGTCATCGCGCTTTCCGGCGCCCTGAAGGGAGAGATTGAAGGGAAGAAAATCGTCCTTGATCCTGGCCACGGCTGCATGTCATCGACGGGCTCCTTGGACGTCGGGGCCGTAGGCCCTTCCGGGACGAAGGAATCGTCAGTCAACCTGTCAATCGCGCTCAAGGTAAAAGCGTTGCTCGAGGCCGATGGCGCCCGCGTCGTCATGACGCGGTCGGATGATACGTCGAAAGACAACCCTGACCTCACCAGGCGGGCGCAAATAGCCAACAGCTCAGGGGCGGATCTTTTTCTCGCAATTCACCAGAACGCCACGGATGGGGGACCATCAATTGGAGGTACTGAAACTCACTATTGGTTTGACCAGTCGAAGGTCTTTGCCGCGCTTGTCCAGAAACATCTCGTTTCAGCTCTGGGAAGAACGGATCGAGGGACGGAGAAGACGTCGCTGTACCTGGTGTCCCACATCGATACCATGCCGGCTGCCCTGGTGGAGTGCGCGTTCATCAGCAACAGTGAAGAGGAGCGTCTTCTGCGCGAGGACTCGTTCCAGCAGAAGGTGGCCAAGGGTATCGCGGATGCCATTGTCGAGTACTTCACCAACTAGAGAGGTCCAGTGGAATCCTACATAGGGGTGTTTGACTCAGGAGTCGGAGGGCTGGCGGTCGTCCGGGAGTTGAAGAACCGATTGCCACGAGAGGCTATCATGTACATCGCCGACTCCCGCTTTTTTCCGTATGGAACGAAGCCGAGGGAGCAGGTGATCAGCAGGGCCACGGCCCTCGTCAAGTTCCTCGAGGCTCACGGAGCCCGGATGGTTGTTGTGGCCTGCAACACGGCGTCCAGCGCCATTTTCCCAGATATCCAGCATCGTGTGGATGTCCCGATTCTGGGGATGATTTCTGCTGGCGTCAAGAGCGCACAGCTGGCGACTCGCAACCGCAGAGTCGCAGTGCTGTCGACCCCTGGGACAGCACGGAGCCACGGCTATCTCAGGGCAATGGGCCTGCTGGATCCGACGGTAGAAATGATAGAACTCCAGTCGCAGGAACTCGTGAATCTTGTGGAAGCTGGGAACATCGAGGGTCAGGACGTGGCTGATTATGCCGCGGACGTTTTGAAGCCGGTGCGGGAGTTCGGAGCAGACACCCTTGTTCTGGGTTGTACCCACTTCCCCTTCCTTACCAGCCTCATGGAAGGCATCCTCGGACCGGCCGTCAAGATTGTCGACCCAAGCAAGGAACTGGCATACGAGGTAGGGCTGGTGCTCGAGAAGTGCCGGTTGACCACCGGGGCTGGACAGCAGGACAGGTTCTTCACAACAGGCGATCCTGGCGACTTTCTCGACAAGGCGCGCCTCTTCCTTGGTGACTATGTCAGCGCAGTAGAGGTTGCAGACGTTTGAGACTGCGACTTGTCACCGGCAACGCTCATAAACTACAGGAATTTGGCAGTATTCTCAGAGGTCTGGACTGCAGGCTTCCCTTGGAAGAGCTGGATGTGGAGAGCGTCGTCGAGTGTGGCGCCACCTACTACCAGAACGCATACAGGAAAGCCCGGTCGGGCCTCCTGAGTGTCCTGACCACGGGACCCGATGACTGTATTGTCCTCGCGGACGATTCTGGTCTTGAGCTACCCCTTTTTGACAACATGCCCGGAGCCCATTCGGCGCGCTTTCGGTATGCACGTCTCTCCGAAAGGGCTGCGCTTGCAGCGTTTCTCTCAGAGCACCGTGTGTCGTCAACGCCTGCACGGTTCGTGTGCTGGATCGTCGCGTTTCTTCCTCAGTCACGGCAGTGTCTCGCCTGCTCAGGTGCTGTCCCTGGGGCCGTGACTCCGGAATCGCGTGGGTCTCAGGGCTTTGGATATGATCCGCTGTTCACCCCGGACGGTTACTCTCTCACCTTTGGCGAGATGGATGCCGCTCTCAAAGACCGTATCAGCCACCGTGCACGGGCCGTCGAGGCTCTGTGGTGTTCTCTTCAAGAGGTCCTACCGCTGAGACCTTGATTTTTGGCTGATTGCGTGTATTCTCTTTCTACTCGGGGTGTGGCGTAGTTTGGTAACGCGCATGGTTTGGGACCATGAGATCGGTGGTTCAAATCCACTCGCCCCGACCATGGGCCCATAGCTCAG
>JAPLGK010000007.1 GCA_026390195.1 Caldisericota bacterium | reverse complement strand
AATTCGTGGCGAGCTGCGTTCCTGACGTGCATATCATGCACCTTCAATGAGGATGCATAGCGGGAAGGAGTGGTCCACTGGTATGGGGTCGGCTGGTAAACAGCCCCCGAGCCCAAGGATGTTATCGTATCCGAGGGTGTTAGCATGTTCTTCCCATGCGAGGGGCGCATCTGGTCAACGTGGTAAGGAAGGACTGAACCCCCCTGCTCGGGAGTGACGGGTCAGTGCTGGTCAGCCGAGGGCGTCGTCCAGGAGCTGCATGAGGGTGTCGCGGCGTGCCAGGAAGATCCCCTCAGGGACAAAGTGCACAGCGGTTGTGCCGACGGTACGCTGTGCGACGAAGTCGCGCGTCACGACGACTGCGTGACGAGGATGGGTGTCTTCAACCAGCCGCGCGAGGCCGCCCGGGAGGCTGGGCTCGCTGAAATGAGTGTCCTTGACCTCGATGGGCAGGATGCGGTCACCGCGCGTCACAACGAAGTCGACCTCGTCCGCGGTCCCCTTGGTACGCCAGTAATGCAGTTCATCCGTCACAGGCAGAACCTTGAGGAGCTCTTGGAAGACAACCTGCTCAACGACGTGACCTCGGTCGGTTCGGCTGTCCAAGGTGGCAAGACTGGGCACCGCGCTGTTCCTCATGCCACAGTCCACGAAGTACGCCTTGGGCGTCTTGTGCAGACCGGTCAGCTTGTTGCTTGAGAACGGCATGGCCAGCTCGCACACATACGTCCCCTGCAGCATAGCGACGTAGTGACGAACAGTCTCAGACGACGACCGCACCTCGTTGGCCAGTCCCTCCCAGGTCATTTGACTCCCAACCTGCAGTGCAAGTGTCCTGACGAGCCGGTTGTACACATCGGGACGACCGACGCGCAGGAACTGTGACACGTCGCGGGTGACATATGTATCGTAGATCTGGCGCAGTTGTTCGGCGCGCTCGGCTGCAGATGGAGCCGTGACAACAGCAGGGTAGCCACCCCAGACAGCAAAGTCGACAAACAGGGGTACAAGTGACTCGCCGTACAGTCGGTGAAATGCAGCAAAATCGCCGTCATTTCTGCTGGCTGCCGGAATGTTCTGCCGGACGATGTCGCTGAACGACAGCGGATACAGGATAAGCTCGCGTGACCGTCCGACCAAGTGCTCACGGGTCGTGCTGCGGATCTCCAGCGACGATGAGCCGGACACGACGAGCTTGATGCCGGTGCCCAGATCGTACAACACCTTCAGGGCCAGACCGGGGTTCGGCAGGCGCTGGACTTCGTCGATGAGGATGTAGGCGCGCGGACCACTTTTGGCATCACGCAGGAATCGCAGGAGGTCTCCCGGGTTGCTGATGAGCTCAGCTGCCCCGGGGTCGTCTATGCTGAAGTAGAAGATGTCGGCGGCGGGCACGCCATTTGCAAGCAGCCGCTGGACGAGCATGGACAGTAGTGTCGTTTTGCCGGCCTGCCGTGCCCCGGTGACGACGACAACGTACGGGTTGTCCATCCAGCCGGCAAGCGTTTCCAGCTCACGGCGTGGAAGCCACGAACGCTCGAATGGACGACTGGTACGCCAAGGATTGCGCATGTTGAAGATCTCAATGTTCATCGCGGATACCTCCTCTACCTGGTGCAAGCATACCATGGCTCGACCAAATGACAAGGGCTCTCGTCATTTGGGCCGACCAAATGACAAGCCATCTCGTCATTTGGTCAAGTGTGAGCCGACGTGTGCCGTAGGAGCGCGTTTCCGCGTTCGCTGATATGAGGTCAGCTGGTAAAGAGGCGCTCAGTGGTAAGTTCGCC
>JAPLGK010000176.1 GCA_026390195.1 Caldisericota bacterium | reverse complement strand
CGGACATCGTGTGGGCGTCGACTTTGCGGATGAAGTCTCTGGTGTCCTCACGCTCAACCTGGGCACCCTGCATATCGACCATGACGACAGCACCGCGGTCATCAACATCCGGTATCCCATCAAGGTCACAAGCAAACAGGTTACCGACCAGTTCGTCGAGAAGTTGCTGGGGACCAAGGTCGAGTTCACCGTCATGTCCGACAGTGCGCCACACTACGTCGATCCCGGCACGCCCCTCATCCAGACCCTGCAGAAGGCTTACACAGAGTATACAGGCACGGAAGCAAAGTGCTTTGCCACCGGCGGCGGCACGTACGCGCGGGCCATCCCCGGCGCAGTGGCCTTTGGACCACTGTTCCCTGGTCAGCCGATGACTGAGCACGGACCGGACGAGTATATCGATGTCGACTCCCTGCTCAAGGCGACGCGCATTTACGCGTACGCCATGACAGAGCTTCTGAAGGGATAGGGTGGGCACCGAGCACGAAGTCAAATATCAGGTCCTGGACCAGGCGTTGTTTCGCCGGCTGAACGCCATGGACCACATTGGAAACTTCGCGCTCGAGCACGCCGGGGCCGTCGACATCCTGACCATCTACCTCGACACTCCCGAACTGACCCTGTTCTACAGCCGCCACGCCCTGCGCCTGCGCATCATGCAGGGCAGGGTCTTTCTCTCTCTCAAGGGTCCGTCCGCCTCGCCGGATGGGCTGGTGCAGGAGCGTCCCGAGGATGAGGTCGATGCCCCGGGGTTTTCGGAGAAATCACTGCCAAGCGCAGAGGACATCCTGCGCCTGATGCCTTCGTCGTTGGGACTGCTGAAGGACGTGAGCCTGTCTGCTTCTCTGCGATCGATGGACAAGCGCTCCTTGCACTACGTCCTCTATGAGAGCGAACGCGCCTACGAGATTGCATGTGACACGGTCCTCTTCAGCTCCCCCCGCAAGCCCGGTCACAAGGCAGAGGCAACTGAACTGGAGATCGAACAGAAAGCCGGTTCAGTCGAGGGTCTTCGGGACCTGATGCGTGCGTTCGAGACGTTCTTCGCCGTCGTCCCCCGCCGCGCCTCATCCAAGTATCAGGACGGGCTCAAGGCACTCGAACTCATCTGACGGACATTCTGTCATAATTGTGAACCCCTTGGTGCCTGGCACAATGGGCTTCACAATTGGTCAGCGAAGGACGCGAGTGAGCATGCGACGAAGATCGTCGAGGTCGAGAGGGAGCCCCAGGACGCCGTCGACGGATGATGCCTTGTCGGCAGGACAACCGACGCCATGTCGACAAATGATAATGACTGGCAGACCCAGACGCCCGCGGCCTTCCACCGCCGCATCCAGTTCGGAGCTGTTGTCGATGACGGCCAGTACTACGCGCGGAGCGAAATGCACCACATCCTGTGCGGCGTCCTCCCAAGTCAAAGCCGCCTGCGCTGTACACCCCGTCGCACCGAGCAGCATGGCCAGTGGTGATGGCTTACCCACGACCAGCACAGGCGTCCCCTTGAGGTCCATCCCCTGAGCCGGCGGCGTGGCATCAGCGTCGAACGAAGACTGTTGTGCTACCTCTCTTGCTACCGTCAGGACAACGCTGATGATTCCCGGGGCAGACGTGACGTCGAGCGATGCCACACTCCTGGCTGCCACCGCCTGCGCCGCCGACGCCAGCAGTTCTGCCTCCGTGCCGTCCTCGCTGCTGATCGCCTGGGTAACGCCGTGGAGCTCCAGTCGAATCTCTGCGCGTTCCCTCGTCGGATCACCGGCGATGCTCAACTGGGCACCTGTGACCGGCCTGAGCCGAAGGACGCCGGATTTGATGAGCAGGACCAGTGCGCTCTGCAGGTCATTCTCGGTCATGCGCACGGGAACGGCATGTCCGGGCAATTCCTTGGCAACTGTGACTCCCTTGAGATACAGCGTCCCGGCCAGGTCGAGCGCATCCGAGGCCGCCTTGACCGCGTCGCATGTCGCCCCGCCTTTGGCACTGTCGCGCGCGAAGTTCAGCAGCTTGCGCGCCAGAACTGACGCCCGCGTGGCGGACTCCTCGATAGCAGCCAGCGACCCGGTGACGGGACTATTCTCGGGTACGTCCATCTTGGCCAGCGCCGCGTTGCCGAGCACCCCCTGCATCATGTTGTTGAAATCGTGGGTCACCTGCACGGACAACTCCGCCACGCTGCGATAACGGGCCAACGACAGCAGACTTCTCTGTACATCATCGACCTTTGCCCTCAGGATGACCACACTCATGGCGGCAGCAACGCAGCGTAGGCAAACCGCAGACGGCTTGCCGACCCCCGTACCGTCGCGTGCAAACTCGGCGACCACCAGTCCACTCGTCTGTCCCCTGTCGTGCAGCGGTGCCACGCCGACCACGGACACTTTGCCCTCGTCCGCCATCGCCCAGCGGACCACGCCATCCGTAACCACGCCGGCCAGCATCGAGGCAGCCACAACCGGCACTCTGATGCGCGCAAGCGTGTCGCCCGGATCATGTCCTGTCGCCACCAGGTCCAGCACGTCTTCGGCCGGCACCTTGCAGTAGACGGAGAGGAGCACCTTGCCGGTCACGTCGCCAAGAGCCGCCTGAGCCTCCAGCACCGCCTGCTCGGTCGAGACTGCGTCCAGCACGCGCACCATGCTCCGAAGGCACGAACACGGGCAGCTCCCGGGAATACAGGGAGCATCAAGCTCCTGCCGCGCCTGGTCGACCGGCAGCTCCACCATCGTTTTCCAGCTCCATTCCTTCATCCCGCCCCCCTCTGCGACTGTGCTCTCATGCCCTGGTGCAGCTGCAATCCACAGCGTCTGGCAAACTTGCCGGCCCCGGAGGCATCTTCATGGAAATCCCTTTCTTCACCCACCACCGACAGGAGCAGTACTCCCCCCGGCGGCGCCATCTGTGCTGGTCTGACGCGTCTGTGTCAATCGACCCTCTCGGGTAAGCATCTCGACAACCGCGTTCTGGGTCCGGCGATACTCCCGGGCCACATACGGTGACAGCATGGAGTGCAGCAGTGCTGCGTACTTCATCCTGAAATGCACGACGTCGCCTTCGCAGAAGTCGTACTCGGCCTCTGTCACGTCGAGGACCATATGATCGCTGGAGCTGCCGGCTATTGTGACACCGTCGTCCAGAGGTATCAGAGCGTCCGGGTCCGTGTCCGTGTATCCCAGCGCCACCACGGCGCGCCTGCGGACACCGCGGTCCACGACATGGGGTTGCCGGCCTTCCGCATCCAGGCCCGTCGGCCCGTCGGGCGTGCTGGGCTTCTCTCGCACCTCGATGACCTCGGCCTCCAGCACAAACGCGTCCTGGCGCAGCCAGGGGATGACGCGCGAGTCGGTCGTGCTGACACCCAGCAGCAACGCCTCGCCGGCTCGCAGCTCGGTCACCGACGGTGACAGTAAGCCATGCTCGATCAGGTCAAGGGCTACCGTTCCGCCGGTCGAGACAATCTGCAGGGGCAGCCCTGTCTCGCGACGGACACGCACGGCTGACGCGCCGAACAGCTCCTGGTTCTCGGCGGTGGGTAGAATCCCGGTGATGCATCCCACGTTCGCCGCCAGACCAACGACCTCGACCCCCGTAATCCTCGATGCGGCAAGG
>JAPLGK010000150.1 GCA_026390195.1 Caldisericota bacterium | reverse complement strand
CGCCCGATCGGGCTGGTCGCCTCGTCCGCGGACTACACTCAGGTTTTTCGACGCATGAACGGACGGCTGTTTCCCTTCGGGTGGCTGACGTTCCTCCTGTATCGCAATCGGATTGACGCCGGGCGTGCCATGGTGGTGTTCGTCGTTCCCGAATATCGCTCGAGGGGCGTGCCCGCTGCAATGTTCTCCAAACTGTTCGCCTGGGGGCGTGTGCACGGCTATCGCGTGGCCGAGGGGTCGCTGATCGGCGAGGAAAATGTGCGTAGCTGGCGCGAGATAGAAGGAGCAGGCGGCATCCGCTACAAGACCTGGTATCTCTACCAGATGACTCTGGACGCCCAGGGTTCATGATACCGTCGCCTGGAGGACTGGCGAAGATGTCACGAAGGCAGAGGTCATGCGAGCGGGCCTCACCGGGGACCTGATGCCTGCCAAGACCTCGCGTCATGTCATTTCGGGCGTACCTCTGGCGGGGGCGTACCTCTCACCGTGCTGAAGGAGAAATCACATGACAACAAGTTCCATGCTTGACCTTATCGGTAACACACCGGTCGTCGAGCTTCGGCACTTCAGCACGAATCCCGGGGTTCGCATCCTGGCCAAGCTGGAGGGCAACAACCCGGGGGGATCCGTCAAGGACCGCCCCGTCCTCGCGATGTTCAGAGACGCCGAGGAACGAGGGGTGCTGAAGCCAGGTGCTCAGCTGCTGGAAGCGACCAGCGGGAACACCGGGATTGCCATGGCGATGATCGCAGCTCTGCGCGGCTACAGCTTCCGTGCCATTATGGCCGAGAGCGCGAGCATCGAACGTCGAAAAGTCATGAAGATGTTTGGCGCCGATATTGTTCTCACCGACGCTGCCGGCGGCACGAATCTGGCCATCAAGACCGTACAGCAGATGCTTTCGGACGATCCATCATGGGTCAACCTCAACCAGTTCGAGAACAGCGCCAACCCGCGTTCGCACGAGGAGACAACCGGCCCTGAGATCCTGCGGGACGTTCCCGACGTGACGCATGTGGTGGCCGGCATGGGTACAGGCGGCACGTTGACCGGACTGTCCGCATTCATGCACAGGCAGGCGCCACCGGTAAAGGTTGTCGGGGTCGAACCGATTGCCGGCACCAAGATCCAGGGCCTGCGGAACATGGCAGCCTACACACCCAGTATTTTCAGTTTCGACAGCCTGGACGTGACGCTGCGGATGACCGAAGACGCTCCTGCCTTTGGCATCGCTCGCGAAATCTCCCGCAAGGAAGGCATCAGTGTTGGCATCTCGTGCGGCGCGGCCCTCTGGGGAGCCATGGAACTGGCCCGCACGCTGGAGAGCGGCGTGATTGTCGTGATCTTCCCCGACCGTGGCGATCGCTACGCCAGCACGGCGCTATTCGACTAGCGTTTCTGCCACCAAGCGGGGTATGGTCGAGAAAGGCATCTGGAGCCAGTAGCGCGTGCTGGCGGCACACTGAGTTGATGAGGAACGAAGAAGGCCTCCGGTTGCTACGGAGGCCTTCTTCATCTCTGGGAAGGAGGTCGGCATGGAATCTGTTTCGCCACCTCTAGTACGCGGATGCCGGATCGAACGTTCCATTCATTCTTCACAGTGTATTCACCCGTGACGCGTCCAGGTTGGCCAGACTAAGAACCATTTGTAGCTTCCGGCTCAAGACCGATGAAGCGCTTATACTTGGCCATGGTTTCCGGAAGCCGTATGGCTTCTATTCGGACATCCAGATCGGGATCGATCGCGTAGCTGGACAATTCGTTTGTGAGACGGTTCCTCAGTCTTTCGGCCAAAGCAGCCCTTGCTTCATCCGTGGAGTCAAGCAAATCAATAGTGATTTCCAGTTTGGAATGAGAAATCTGGCTGACCCGGAATTCTCGGATGCTGTCACTGGTGGTGATAATCCACCGGCTCATCAAATCAGGATAAACAGGCTGCAAGAGGTGGTTCTTGTCATAAAGGTAGAGGACATCGTCATTCCTTCCCAGCACCTTGTCGATGACTCTGAACGAGCTGCCGCAAGGACAACTCTCACCCAGTTGGATCAAATCGTTCATCTCATACCGTATCAGGGGCTGTGCAGTATTGATGAGATTCGTAAGGAGCATCCGTGTTCCCAGGGGTCCCGGACGGTCCACCGGCTCCCCATTCTTGCCGTAGAGTTCGATGTAGACCAGGTCCTCGTTGATATGCAGGTTGCCACACCGGCAGGTGCTGCCAATCTGCCCTTCACTGGCCTGGTATATCTCGATGACCCGGGTTCCGAAGCTTCGTCGAAAGCGTTCCTTCTCTTCTTTTTCCAGTACCTCCGCATAGGAGACAATCATCTTCAGCGGCCTTGTGATCGTGCCGGCCCACGGCAGCAGTTGTCGGACCAGGCTGGGTGGTGCCATCAGGATGTTGATGCGGTCATCATTGATCTGACGAATGATTTCGTGGACCGGCGTCATGGTGCTGAGGTAGTTCAGGTGGATGAGAGG
>JAPLGK010000185.1 GCA_026390195.1 Caldisericota bacterium | reverse complement strand
CATCCCGACCCCCGTCCGTCCGACCGACAAACCGTTCCTGCTTGCTGTCGAGGATGTCTTCACGATCACCGGCCGTGGTACTGTTGCGACCGGTCGTATTGAGCGCGGTATCGTCAAGATGGCGGACAACGTCGAAATCGTCGGCCTCTCGGAAGAGACCCGCAAGACCGTTGTCACCGGCATCGAGATGTTCCACAAGCTGCTCGACGACGGTGAGGCAGGCGACAACGTCGGCCTGCTGCTCCGCGGCGTCGAGCATAACGAAGTGCGCCGTGGGCAGGTCATCTGCAAGCCTGATTCCATTACCCCGCACACGAAGTTCGAGGCACAGGTTGATATCCTGTCCCAGGCAGAAGGTGGCCGTCACAAGCCCTTCTTCCCCGGCTACAAGCCCCAGTTCTACTTCCGTACCACCGACGTGACCGGTTCCATTGCCCTCCCCGAGGGTCAGGAAATGGCCATGCCCGGCGACAACGTCGTGATGACCGTTACCCTCATGACGCACATCGCCATGGAAGAGGGCCTCCGCTTCGCTATCCGCGAGGGTGGTCACACGGTCGGCGCTGGCGTCGTCACCAAGATTCTGGAGTAGGCGGGCAGTCATTCATCTAAGGAGTTGCTATGGCGAAGCAAAAAGTTCGTATAAGGCTAAGAGCGTTTGATCACAGAACGCTCGACATTTGGGCTGGGAAGATCGTCGAAATCATCCAGCAGGCAGGGGCTCGCGTTTCGGGTCCGATTCCGCTTCCGACCGAGAAGAGCATATTCACGGTGCTCAGGTCGCCACACGTCGACAAGAAGTCACGTGAGCAGTTTGAGATGCGCATTCACAAGAGGCTGATCGAGATAACCAATCCTACCCCCGAGGTAACCAAGGCGCTCATGGGCCTTGACCTGCCGCAGGGCTTGGATATCGAGATAAAGCTGTAGGCTGGTGGCTGAGATGAGCAAGGGGATAATTGGCAAGAAGATCGGCATGACCAGTGTGTTCCATGAGGACAAGTTCGTTCCTGCGACGGTTATACAGGCCGGTCCATGCTTCGTCGTCGACGTGCTCACCAAGGAGCGCAACGGCTATGAGGGTGTGAAACTTGGTTACGGAGAGGCGCGTGCGTCCCTGATCAACAAGCCGGAGACCGGCGTCTGCAAGAAGGCTGGGGTACCGGCGTTGAGGCATCTCAAGGAGTTCCGTGGCATGGAAGGGACAGTGGGCCAGAAGGTCGACGTAAGTGTACTCGACGGGCTCAAAGTTCTTACCATTACTGCAGTCTCCAAAGGCAAGGGATATCAGGGTCCCGTCAAGCGCTGGCACTTCGCGGGTTGGTTCAAGAGTCACGGGTCAAAGGGACTTCGTCGCGTGGGCGCCATCGGGTGCCGTCTGACGCCTGGCCGCGTTTTCAAGAATCACAAGATGGCCGGTCACATGGGCTGCCACGTGACGACTGTCACAGGAATCAGGGTGATCGCGGTCGACGTTGAGAAGAACCTGCTCGTGGTCAAGGGCAGTATCCCTGGCGGAGACAACGCGCTCCTGACGATCAGGGCTTGAGAGGTAGAGATATGAGCACTGTGAAGATGATTGATGTCACTGGCGCCGATGCCGGTGAAGTTGAGCTTGCGGAAGGACTCTTTGGTAGCAGCATCAGCGAGACGGCCATGTATCTCGGCGTCAAGAAGTTCTTGGCCGGGTTGCGTCGCGGGACTGCTAACACCAAGGGTCGCAGTGAGATCAACAAGACCAAGAAGAAGGTCTGGAAACAGAAGGGTACCGGGCATGCGCGTCAGGGTAACAAGCGTGCGCCGCAGTGGAAGGGTGGAGGCGTTGTCTTCGGTCCCAAGGCCAGAGACTTCACGCTTGACCTGAACAAGTCGACCAAACGTAGCGCCATCCTTAGTTCACTGGCCCAGCGGGCTGGTGAGAACGCGATTGTGGTCTTGCGGGGACTCAAGCTCGAGCAGCCCAAGACAAAAGCGCTGTTGACGGCGCTGAAAGCCGCTGGCATTCCTGAGAATGCGTTGCTTGTCTTTGCCGAAGAGAATGGTGAAGTTGTTCTTTCCGGCCTCAACCTTCCTCGGCTTGGTCTGCTTCATTTCTCGGAGTTGAACGCGTATGATGTGCTCTTGCATTCCACGATCGTTTTCACCGAAGAGGCCTTGAAGGGTGCCGAGGAGGTGTATGCATGAGCAAAGAGATCCTGCTGTACCCCATCGTCACCGAGAAGAGCATGAGCATGACGGAAGAGGGCAGATACGAGTTCGTCGTCGTCAAGAACTCCACCAAGATGGAGATCAAGGACGCTGTCGAGAAGATGTTCAACGTGAAAGTTGCTTGGGTCAACGTCCTGAGGACTCACGGCAAGAAAAGGATGCGGAAGGCTTCGATCGGCATGACGCCGTCGAAGAAGAAGGCCGTAGTTGCGCTAATGCCTGGGTTCAAGATCGACGTTATCACTAACGCTTAAGAGGGTGCCCCATGAGTATTGTGAGATCATATAAGCCAACGTCTCCGGGAATTCGTTCCAGGAAGACGCTCATTCACACCGAGGTCACCCGGGACACTCCTGAGAAGTCCCTGACCTTTGGCCTGCGCAAAAAAGCCGGGCGAAACAACACGGGCAAGATCATGGTTCGTCATCAGGGTTCTGGTGTTCGTCAGCTTTATCGTGTTGTTGACTTCGCGCGGGAGATGGACAACGTTCCGGGCAAGGTGGCCGAGATCGAATACGACCCCAACCGTTCGGCCCTGATTGCCCTTGTGCAGTATGCCAACGGCAAGAAGACGTACATCCTCCTGCCAGAGGGCCTGAAAGTCGGCGAGACCATCATGTCGGGCGACAACGTTGAGATCCGGGCAGGCAATAGCACCAAGCTTGCCAAAATGCCTTTGGGAACGACCATCCATAACATTGAGCTGTTCCCCGGCAAGTCGGCTCATGTTGCGCGAGCTGCTGGCGCCTCAGCTCAGCTTCTGGCCAAGGAAGCCGGTTGGGCACAGATCCGCATGCCATCCGGTGAGATCCGGAAGTTCTCCCTGGACTGCAGAGCCACCATTGGACAGGTCGGTAATCTTGATCACAACAAGGAAGTACTAGGTAAGGCCGGCAATTCGCGTCACCGCGGCATTCGCCCAGGCGTACGCGGTGTTGCCATGAACCCCGTCGACCACCCGCACGGTGGTGGTGAAGGCAAGTCTCCTGTCGGACACCCTGGACCTCTTACTCCTTGGGGCAAGCCGACGCTCGGCTACAAAACCCGCAAGAAGAAGAATCAGTCCGACAAGTATATCCTGAAGCGTATAAACTAGGAGAACGCCGATGAGCGATACGAAGACCAACAAGGGCTTTGTCGAGGAACGTCTACTCGGCAGGATCCTCGAAATGAACCGAAAAGGTGAGAAGAAGCTCATTAAGACATGGAGTCGTCGTTCTCACGTGGTCGAGGAGATGGTGGGGCATACGATTGCCATCCATAATGGCAAGACCCATGTTCCCGTCTACATCTCGAAGGCCATGGTTGGACACAAGCTCGGTGAGTTCGCCCTCACCCGCAACTTCCATGGTCACACTGTTCCGACAGCGCGCACGAGCGCATTGAGGTAGGTGGGAGATGGAAGCATTTGCGAAACTTGAGCACGTTCGGCTTTCTCCTTTCAAGACACGCCTGGTGGCTGATCTTGTCAGGGGAAAGAACATCGACCAGGCGGTTGCCATTCTCGACTCGCTGCCCAATCGGCCTGCCGTTACCATCAAGAAGGTTATGCTGTCTGCCGCTGCCAATGCTGAGAACAATTTCAAGATGAACCGTGACACGCTGTATGTGTCCAAGATTCTCATCGACGGGCAGGGTGGAGTGAAGAGAGTCTCCCCGAGAGGCATGGGTCGAGCGGATATCATCCGCAAGCCCCTCTCCCGGATCTATATCTGCGTAGCTGAGAAAGAGGAGGCTTAGGTGGGCCAGAAAGTACATCCGTATGGATTCAGGCTTGGCATTACCCAAGACTGGCAATCCAAGTGGTTTGCATCGAAGAAGAACTATAGCGAATTCGTTCTGGAGGATTATCACATTCGGCAGGAGATCGCCAGAATTGAGCGCGACTTCGCCATCTCGGAGGTCGAGATTCTGAGGAAGGGTTTCAATGTCACTGTGCGCTTGCACAGCGCGCGTCCTGGTGCCCTTATCGGCCGGAACAAGGCCGAGCTTGAGAAGATCGAGGCGAACCTCAAGAAGACGCTGACAAACAAGCAGGAAGTCATGCACGTCGATGTCAAGGAGATCAAGCATCCTGATCTCGACGCCAAGATTCTCGCACAGAGTATTGTTGCAGACATCGAGAAGCGTGTCTCGTACAAGCGCGCGATGAAACAGGTCATCAAGCGTGCAATGAGAGCTCGCGCAGGCGGTATCAAGGTTCAGTGCAGCGGCCGTCTCGGCGGAGCCGAGATCGCCCGCACCGAGTGGTATCGTGAAGGGCGCGTACCGCTTCAGACCTTGAAGGCTGACGTAACCTACTCCTATGAGCCGGCTCTCATCAAGTTCGGCCGTATCGGAGTCAAGGTGTGGCTCTACAAGGGAGATGCACCCAAGAGGGTCTT
>JAPLGK010000046.1 GCA_026390195.1 Caldisericota bacterium | reverse complement strand
TCTTGCCATTGACGACGGCCGTGACGGCACCTCCCCCGGAGGTGACAGATATCCTGCGATCCAGGAGCTCCTGGTCGGCACGTGCTGCATCTTCCTGCATCTTCTGGGCCTGCTTCATGAGATTGTTGACGTTGTACATATAGCTCCTCCCGTATCACCTCAGGAGCCGAACAGCGACTCCGTCGCGTCGAACGTCTTCTTGAGCAATTCTAGCTTGTCGTCCACCGGAACCTCTGCCACGGTTTCCTGCTGCACAGGCTCCTGGGATCCCTCCTCGACCAGCCTGACCTGGTCGACTGCATAAGCGGACCGCGCCGCCGGGACAAGAACTTCGTCCTGCTTCTGCTCGAGCATTGTACGGAACAGCTTGGTCTTAGGTCCGAGGACAATCCGCAGGACGCCCTGGTCGACCCTGACTTCTCGAACATCGAGCGCCTGCAGCATCACCCCGATGGGCTTGTTGGCGTCAGAGACAAGTGCCTTGAAGTGCGCCCACTGGTCTGCAGGCTCACCTGGAGATGTGCTTCTGGATTCTGGAACTGTCTCGTCAGGACTGCCGGGGGACGCCTCAACAGTCTTCTGTACAGCCTCCACCTGCCGGACAGCAGGCCTAGGTGCATCCTGACTACTCGTGAACTGTACTCCATGGGAGAACTCTTCATGCCAACGATCAAGACCCATGGGCAGGTCCAGGGCTATTGCGAGCAGGAACGTCTGGACAAGAAGGTACGGATCCGACAGGTAAGCTGACTGCTGCAGGATTCGTGCAAAGGCCGCCGCAAGGCTCACCAGAGCTGCGTCCGGGAATGCCTTGAGGCGATCGGTCGGAACGTTATCTGAACTCGGAGTCCGGATGGTCACCTTGTCAAGAATGTACCTGCTTACAAGAGCAATCGTCCTCTCAAGCAGGTCAGCAGGCTCTATTCCACTTCGTTCCAACTGGTCCAGAACGGAACTGACTGCTTTCGGATCGCGAGAGAGAAGAGCCTCGACAAGCAAGGAAATGTTCTCTTCGGTCGGCAGCCCCAGCAGGTCCAGCACAGTCGCGCCAGACACCGATTCGGCTCCAAACACGGAAAACTGGTCGACAAGACCTATGGCGCCTCTCATCGAACCCCCGCTCAGTGCAACAATCTGGTGGAGAGCTTCATCGGTTATGTTTGGAGCCTCGATGTTTCGAAGGCCCTGAAGGTATTGGAACATAGCCGTTTCCGAAATCCGCTTGAAGTCAAACCGCTGACACCGGGACAGGATCGTCTCCGGCAGTTTCTGGGGTTCTGTCGTTGCCAGGATGAACACGAGGTAGGCGGGCGGCTCCTCGAGCGTCTTCAGAAGTGCGTTGAACGCAAAGGGGGTGAGCATATGGGCTTCGTCGATGATGAAGATCTTCTTGCGACTGTGAGCGGGAACGAACCTGGTGGACTCGCGCAAGTCTCTGATGTCCTCGATGCCCCGGTTGCTGGCAGCATCGATCTCGATGACGTCGATATCCGTGCCAGACGTGATCGCCTTGCAGTGCTCGCACTCCATGCACGGATGGCTGCTGGGTCCCCGGTCACAGTTCAGGGCTTTGGCCAAAATGCGGGCAACGGTCGTCTTGCCAGTGCCTTTGGGACCCGCAAACAGGTATGCATGTGAGGTCCTGCCAGTATCGACTGACCCTTTCAGAATACGTACAACCGTCTCCTGGCCGATGACACCGCCAAAAGTAGTAGGACGGTACTTTCGGTATAGTGAAACGTAGCGCTCAGTGGATTCCATGGTGTTTGTAGTATATTGCCCACACACGTCATTGCAAGAAAAGCTCAGACCACGACTCTTTGAGGCGCCAGTCTATACTGTCTGAGTGAAACGATTCTTCCGGACACTTGTCATACTCATATGTGCCGCAGGTGCCGTTCTCGCTCTGACCTACGTGGGCATCGACCTGTATGGGTACAAACGACAATCTGAGCGGGCTGACCTGATTTGTCTGTTCGGAGCTGCGGTCTGGGGAGACAGTCCATCTCCGGAGCTCGAAGCGCGCATCATATGGGCAGCTCGGCTGTATCGCGAAGGGCGCGCTCCGTTGCTGTTTCTGTCCGGAGGCCCTACGGGGTCAAATCTGAGTGAATCGGACGTCATGGGGGCTGTCGCTATCGAGCAGCGGGTCCCTCGCAGCGCCCTGGTATTCGACAACACAGGTATCACCACTGCCCGCACGCTGATGAACCTCAAGCGCTGCATGCAGGGGAACGGCATGACTTCTTGCCTGATGGTCTCATCACCATTTCACATGGCGCGAATCATGGTGTTGGCTCGCCTGAACGGTCTGCAGGCATTCACCAGCCCACCCGCCGAGACACCTGTCTCGCTGAGCGTCCTGCAGAGAACACGGGCAACTGCCCGCGAGGAACTTGCACTGTTCAAGGACCTGCTTGTCTTTGCCGTGTCGCTTGACTAGCGGGAATGCCTTGTCAATGCGATGCGGGCAAAGCCCGGATAAGCGGCCCCGGCAAGCGATATGCTACGGCTGATCCTCAGTGCTCCTCGCAGCTCCCGCGCCGGTCGGGAAGCGACCGCTATGTCGAGGCCTTCAAGGCTCCCTGCATATCGTCGAATGTCCTCGGGCGACAGAGATGCCGCCCGCCCCACCGCAGTACGGGTCGGCAGCAGCTTCCAGACTGAGTACATCACGCACGCACCAGAACCCCAGAGCCCCGAACACGCACCCTGCTCCAGCACCAAGGAGGTTTGTGGTCTGGACTCCTGACCGGAAAAGGAGATAAACCAGAATTCCTGTCATCAGCATAGGAACGAGACCCCGGAACATGAGCCGATCGCCCTTATGGTATGTCGCTGCTCCAGCCTTGCCATGAACTTGTGCCATCCACTCTCTCGTGAAGAGACTGCCTCGAGTCGCCAGGACCACTCTGAAAACGCCTCAAGCTATTTGCTGTGCCCTCCTGCCGTCCGCGTGCAGCCCAATGCTTCCCGCCTCCACCGTGGTTCGTCATGTGTTGCGGTCAGCAACCACTCCAGGCTGCCTCCCCACGAACATGTCGGTTTTCTTTTCGCACCCAGCAAGTATACTGACTGGCATACACATTTGGAGGATCGTCATGATCAAGTCAGTCAAGGGGACGAGCGACATAGCATCACCCGAAGTCCTTCTATGGCAGTATGTGGAGAGAACCATGGCTGCGACTGCCAAAGCTTATGGCTACGAAGAGATCCGCACTCCGACCATCGAGATGGAGGAGCTGTTCTCTACGTCGGTTGGGCTAGGCACCGATATCGTCGAGAAGGAAATGTATGCCTTTCCGGACAAGAAGGGGCGCCACCTCGTCCTACGCCCTGAAGGAACAGCTTCAGCATGCCGGGCATACATAGAACACCAGATGAATCTACAGCCTTCTCCGTCCAAGTTCTACTACATGGGGTCGTTCTTCCGATATGAGCAGCCTCAGAGTGGGCGCAAACGCGAGTTCCACAGCTTCGGCGTCGAGGCTATCGGCGAACAATCGCCAGTTCAGGATGCCGAGGTCATCGACATGGTCATGACAATGCTGTCAAGACTCGGCCTGGCACACCTGTCCGTTCATATCAACAGTATCGGCGATGACAACTGTCGACCCGCCTACAAGGACGCCCTCCGGGCTGCACTGGGGGTGCATGAGAGCGAGCTGTGTGAGGACTGCAAGAGACGCATGAGCAACAACCCTCTCCGCGTGCTTGACTGCAAGCGCGAAGACCCGTCACTCCTGGAGTCGCTGCCAAAGTCCGCGGACTATCTGTGCGCAGACTGCGAGGACCATTTCCACCGCCTGCTGTCCACTCTCGACTCTCTGAAGATTCCATATCGTCTCAACCACAGACTGGTTCGAGGCCTTGACTACTACACCAAGACCGTATTTGAGGTTGTCTCTGAGGATCTCGGTGCGCAGAATGCCCTCTTGGGAGGCGGCCGCTACGACTATCTCGTTCGTCATCTGGGAGGACCGGCTACTCCTGCCGTCGGCTGGGGTCTTGGACTTGAACGCCTTGCTTCTGTGCTGACAGCGCGCTACCCCGAGCTCACTGGTTCACTGGCAATCCCCCGAGCGTACATCGTTCACTCGGACACAGCCACGGCTGTCTCTTTCGAATTGAGGCACACCTTGGCCGACACGGGCTGGGCTCTGGACCTGGATACGCGTCAGGATGGGTTTGGAAAACAACTGGCACGAGCATCCAAGAGGGGAGCGCGCATGGCACTCATCCTCGGTGAAGACGAGATTGCGGCAGGCACCTGCACGGTGAAAGACCTGACATCAGGTTCCCAGTTGACGGTGGCACTGGCTGACGTGGCCGCGTGCCTTGCCAGTGCTATCCAGAAGTAGAGCTGGAGGCACTCAGCCGTGCGCGGGGGGCTTGCATTGGTTTTCCTGTGTTTTCACGTATAATACTGTTGTGTCACCCTGCGATGCCCGTGAACCACTTGACGGGTTTGAGCCAACACAAATCACTCGGAAGCAGATGCCCTGTGGATACGAGCGCTTCGCAGTGTTCTTGAAGCAGGGAACTTTATGCTCCCACCTGCTTAGGCAGGT
>JAPLGK010000018.1 GCA_026390195.1 Caldisericota bacterium | reverse complement strand
CACCAGAGACAGAGCCCTGGTATTGGCGTACTGGAATGATCCGGTGTCCGCAACCAGACCGGCATAGAGGGCGGAGGCGATCCTGGCGTCGATGAGCCGGGGGTTGATCACATTGAACAGGTCGAAAAGAATCTCGCAGCAGGAACTGGCCGAACCGTTTATGGCAAACACCTCGCCAAAGCCTGTATTCGTATCGTGGTGGTCGATCATCAGACGCTCTGCCCCGGAGAGAAACAGGGATTTCCACTCACCCAGACGATCGACATCGGCCGCGTCTGCGCTGAGACACGTCACAACTGCGGCACCAATGTGAGCTGTGGCTTGGGCAGCGGACATGGTGTTCAGCAGTTCATCCGTTGCCAGAAACCCGTAGACACTCAGGATCTTGCCAGGGACAAACGCATGAACACTCTTGCCCATTGCCTGCAGATACAGCGTAAGCGCCACGATGGAACCCAGGGCATCGCCATCGGCAAACTCGTGGGTGAAAAGAAAGACATCGCTCGCATCACGAATCCTCGATGCAATGGCGTCAAGACCAGCTCCCCTCATGAATCCGCGGTATCCCTTTTCTCGTTCTTCTCGAGCTCAGTGAGCAGTTCGACAACCTGAGTGCCCTTCACGAACCCTTGATCGAAATGGAACGAGAGGAGGGGAGTGAAGCGCATCGAGACATCCGCCGCCAGCCTCTGCTGAAACTTGCCCGATGCCCTGGACAGGGCTGCCATGAGAGCCTTCTGATGACTCTCGTCATTCGACAGACTCGAAACGTACACCTTCGCCAGCCGTGTATCGTTCGACAGCTCGATGCGAGTCACGGTCAAGAGTCGCAGGTCGGGGTCGTCCATCATGACCAGCTGTCCCTCGACACTACGCCGTATGAACGCTTCAAGCCGCAGTCTACGGATGTTCTTCATGCATACCTCACTTTGTGCTCACCGCACAGATATGGAGAGCTCATTCACATTGATTCGGGGAGAGTGACGCCCAGAACGTGGGCATACGCCTGCAGGAGACGCTGCGAGACCAGCACAAGCAGCATGCGGGCCTGCGCCAAGCCTGCGTCTTCCTGGATGACCTTTTCTTTCTGATAGAATGCGTTGACCGACTTGGCAAGCTCACTTGCAAGATACAAGATCCGGTGGGGCTGCCTCGTCCTTGCGGCATCATCGACCTCATCCTGCGCTTTTAGCAGGCACTTCAGCAATTCACGGTCCTCGGCAGTCTTCAGCCGCGAAACGTCAGCCGCGGTTGCCACGGAAGGGACAACAGCTCCGATGCCACGTGCCTGACGTTCCACGCTGCAAAGCCTGGCATATGTGTATTTGAGATAGTATGCCGGGTTGTCGAGTGAGTTCTCCTTGGCGGCCTCAAGGTCAAACTCCAGCTCAGAGTCAGCCGACGAAAGGAGGAAGAAGACGCGCGCCTGGTCCTTGCCCACCTCGCGTACGAGGTCGGCCAGCTCAATGATCTCGCCCGTCTGTTTGGAGAGGACGACACGCTGCCCACCACGCAGGAAGTGCACGATCTGGTAGATGATGATCTCCAGGAAGTCATCGGGGAGTCCGAGACTCTTCATGAGGGCCTGCATGGGGACGATATGCCCTATATGATCCGCACCAAAGACGTCGATGCTCTTGACATACCCGCGCTGGAATTTGTTGAAGTGGTAGGCCGCGTCGGTGAGCGTGTAGGTCGGCTCTCCATCACGCCGTACGAGTACCCGGTCCTTGTCGTCACCGAAATCGGTCGAGCGTAGCCAAACGGCATCATCCTTCTCATAGACGACACCCCGATCCCGGAACTGCTGAAGAACGCGATCATTCCATCCATTCTCGATGAGATACCGCTCCGAGAACCAGGTGTCGAACGAGACGCCCATTTCTTCCAGGGCCTGACGAATCGATGCCAGCACAAATTCCTTCCCGTCCTCTCCTATGACAGCAAGGCGCTGTTCTTCAAGCAGGGAACGCAATTCCGACCCTCTTCGATCATGGATGGCTTGCGCCAGATCCGGCACATATGCCCCTTGGTAACCTTCATCGGGCATAGCATGCTCCAGCCCCAGCATCGGGAAGAGGTAGTGCGCAATCGACTCTGTGAAGAGCTTCATCTTCGACCCGTAGTCGTTGACGTAGTACTCACGATCCACATCATATCCCTGGGTCTCCAGAAGCGTAGCAAGAACCGATCCAAGCACTGCTCCACGGCCGTTGCCCACATGCAGGGGTCCAGTCGGGTTGGCGCTCACGAACTCTACCTCGATCTTCTGGCCGTTCCCCTCCTTGTGGAGCAGCATGGCAGGCTCTGTACCAAGCATGAAGGTAAGCTGGTCGGCCACAAACGAATCCGAAAGCTGGATATTGATGTAGCCGGGGGCGACTGCCTCCGCGAGTGCTGCGCAGGCTATGCCTGCGACAGCAGGCTGCAGTTCCTCTGCAATGACGACGGGGGGCTTGTGCCGCGTCCTTGCCAGTTTCATGGGAAGCGAAAGCGTGTAATCGAGAAAGCCAGGGCGGGACAGCGAGCAACAGACAAGAGGGGCCTCCTCCACAGAGAGGAGGTCCCCGAGCGCAAGACTGACCTGCCGGTCTATTGTCTCACGTAGGTTCAGCACTCAGT
>JAPLGK010000085.1 GCA_026390195.1 Caldisericota bacterium | reverse complement strand
ACTTCTGGAACGTGTCGGCATCGACCTGCTGGTCATGGACTCAGCGATCGTCATGAACCCGTCACACCGGCCTGAAGGCATGCCGTTCAACATGGCACGCGCCGAGATGGTCGGACGTGCACTGCGCAAGCTCACGACGCTGGTCGCGCGTCGACACTGTGTCATGCTCTTTCTTAGCCGAAGCTACCTGATGGCTGTTCCTGCATCGGTTGCCTCCATCGGCGGAGGCGCCCTGCGCAGTTTTGCCTCATTGCGCCTGAAAACGACGCAGGAACAGCTGTCCTTGGACGAAGGAGACCCATCTTCTTTTGCGGTGCGGGTACGCGTAGTCAAGAACAAGCTTGCACCACCTGAGCGCGAGACTCTTCTGTACTATTCGCTGGCGGACGGTACACTGGCAGAGGAATCGCCGGCAATGGTGGCAGATCAGCCCGAGGAGGAACCGTGGCCATGAATGCAGAGATACGTATCGGCACGTGCGGATACTCGTTCCCTGACTGGAAAGGCGTCGTCTACACGCCCAACCTGCGCCCCTCACTGTACCTTGCTCACTACGCCCGCACGCTCGGCTTCAACGCGGTCGAACTGGACAGCAGCTTCTACCACATGCCCACCATTCCCTTGATCGAGGCGCTCCTCCAGAAGACACCGCCTGGTTTTCTCTTCACCGTGAAGGCGCATCGGAGCATGACGCACGAAGTATGGAACGCGATGAGGCCGGCCGCTCCAGGACGTCCTGCGTTCCCCGACCTGGCCTCGGGACTCAAGAACACCGCCCTCCTGGCACCCGCGTTCACGGATTTCTGGGAAGCAGTGACACCGATGGCTGACGCGGGCCGCCTGGGAACTATTGTCCTTCAGTATCCGCCGTGGTTCCGGGACACTCTGGAAAACCGCACTTTCCTCCTGACGACCCGCGACATGCTGCCCAAACTGCCTCTGTCTATCGAGTTTCGTGACCGAAGCTGGCACAACGGAGACGCACTGGCGTTCCTCAGGCAGGAGCATCTTGGCTATGTCGCCGTCGACGAGCCGCAGGTGCGCAATCTCCTGCCCTTGGTCCCGGCCGTCACCAGCGACGTTGCCTATCTCCGGCTGCACGGACGTAATCCAAACTGGTTCGGCGCGAGCCGAAAGGAACGGTACGACTATCTGTACTCAAGAGAAGAACTGGAGAAGATCTTGCCCACTATCAGGAACATGGTGACACAGGCGCCGCTGATGTTCATCATGACCAATAACTGCCACCGGGGTCAGGCGGTGCAGAACGCAAGAGACCTGCAGGCAATGCTGTTGTTCCCGGAACAGAACCGGACGTAGCCATCACGCTATGCTGTACAGAGGTCAGAGACAGGGGCCGCAGGAATGTCATCGAGGCACACGGCAGCTTCCAGCAGGGGCATTGCAGAAAGTGCGGACACAGCAATTCGTATGACGAGCTCAAGCACAAGATTCTCGCCGAGGAGCTTCCCCGTTGCGACCGGCGATCCCTCTCGAAATGACAAGCCCCCCGCCTGCAAGGCGGGGGGCTCACCAGATTCCTGAACGAAGGGCTGCTAGTACACACCCAGGACGACGTCCGCTATGTTGTCGGAGTGGTCCGAGATGCGCTCGAGGTTCGTGAACAGATCAACAACGATGACGCCGACCTGCGGGTCCACCTCATGCGCGTTCAACCTGGAGATATTGCGCGACATGCATTCCTTCGTCATCACGTCGCAGCGGTCTTCCATTTCCTTGACCCGGTGAGCCCGCTCGGCGTCATACTCGCGCAACGCCGTCATCGCCTCGTCCAGAGTCGCAAGAACGTGGGCAAACTCCGCTTTCAGGTCATCCTGCGTGCCGTTGCTGAACTTCAGCCTCTTGTCGTCCTTGACCTGGATGAGCTCGACGAGGTTCGTGGCGTGGTCGCCTACGCGTTCGATGTCATTGACCGCATGCATCAGGGCCATGACACGCGTACCCTGTGCCTCGGAGAGATCGTGTTCGGTGATCTTGGTGAGGTACCCGGTGATCTCCTTCTGCATGGAGTTCACCAGTTCCTCGTTGCCAAGCACGTTCTCGAGGAGATTCACGCGGTTCTCGAAGAGGGCGATCCTGCAGTTGTCCACCATCTCGTACGCGATGTGTCCCATGCGGTAGAGCTCCTGCGTCGCCTGGGAGAGGGCTACGGACGGCGTTGCAAGCACTCGATCGTCAATGAACTGGACGATCCGGGTTTCGACCTCCTTTTCCTTGGACGGCAGGAGCCGCATAACCAGCTTCTCGAACGGATTGATGAAGACCAGAGCGACGATGGTCATGATCACGTTGAACATCGTGTGCGCGTTGGCCACCTGATGTGGTAGAGATACTGCCGTCAATTCCACGAGCTTGGCAAACGGTTTGAGGAATGGGAACATGATGATCGTGCCCATGAAGTTGAAAAGGAAGTGCGTGAGTGCCGCTCGCCTGCTGGTAACGTTGGCACCAATACTTGCAAGCCCCGCGGTTACGGTCGTCCCGATGTTGGCTCCCAGAATCAAGGCGATAGCCGACGGCAGCGTAATCATCCCTTTCATTGCCAGGGCCACGACGAGGCTGGTGCTCACCGACGAACTCTGGATGAGCGCTGTGAACACGGCTCCGGCGCCGACGCCCAGGATGGGGACCTGGCCAAATCGTACCAGGAAGTTAATGAAGCCCTGACTGTCCTTGAGCGGCGCGAGCGTGTCCGCCATGAAGTAGAGACCGAAGAACAGAATGCCGAAGCCGAGGATGGCCTCGCCAACAGCCTTGCTGGTCTTGCGCTTGACGAAGAACTCCATCATGACGCCGACCAGCATAAAGAGCCACACCAGCTTGTTCAGCTTCAGCACAATGATCTGGGCAGTGATGGTCGTGCCAATGTTGGCACCGAAGATGACACCCATGGACTGCCTCAGCGTCATCAGCCCCGCGTTGGCAAACCCAACAACCATGACCGTAGTGGCTCCGCTGCTCTGGATGATGCCGGTGACCAGCATGCCGACCAGCACTCCGCGGATTGGCTTGTTCGTGAGAGCCTGCAGGATGCGTCTAAGAGAGTCCCCAGCCGCTTTCTGAAGGCCGTCCCCAAGGAGTTTCATACCATACAGGAAGAAGGACAACCCAATGACGAGGTTCATGGCTAACAAGACGTACTGGCCACGCATTCTTGCCTCCGAGGATCAGTTTTCGGGTCGGTCTGGTATCTTGCCGCGTATGTATTCTACGGCATTACCCGGACTGGTCAAAGAACAAAAGGGAAGGAACCGAATATCATCCTCATGCATGACTAGCGGATCGGTCGATACTGCTCCCAGTTCCAGGCGGTTCGCACAATTGCCTCGAGGTCCGCCAGCTGAGGCGTCCACCCCAGTTCCCTGCATGCGCGCCGATTGCCGGCGACGAGCACGGCAGGGTCCCCCGCGCGCCGGCCCGCCTCAAGAATCGGTATGTCGCGCCCCACGATCCGTCGGGCAGTCTCGATAATCTGCCTCACCGAGAATCCTTCGCCGTTTCCCAGGTTATACGTGGCCTCCGTCTGCCGCTCGAGTGACTCCAGCGCGAGAACATGGGCATCTGCCAGATCACTCACGTGGACGTAGTCCCGGACGCAGGTGCCGTCAGCCGTCGGGTAGTCACTCCCGAACACACTCACCGACAATCTCCGGCCGGCTGCAGCCTGCAGCACCAGAGGTATCAGATGTGTCTCAGGATCATGGTCCTCGCCAATTCCACCACTGGGATCGGCTCCCGCGGCATTGAAGTATCGCAGGGAGACCGAACGCAGCCCATATGCCACGGCGTAGTCGTGAAGGATTCCCTCGATGACTACCTTGGTACGCCCATAGACATTGGTCGGCACCAAAGCGCTGTCCTCGCCTATTGGAACGCTGGCCGGCTCTCCATATACAGCAGCCGAGCTGGAGAAGACGATGCGGTCTACGCCCGTTGCACGCATGGCGTCGAGAAGATGCAGGGTACCGATCACATTGTTCGTGTAGTAGGTGCGAGGTTCAACCATCGATTCGCCGACAAGACTGGAAGCTGCGAAGTGGACGACGCTCGTCACGTGAAACTGCCGGATGGCCATCGCAACGTGGGCCGTGTCGGCGATATCGCCGACCATGAGTGGAACGTCTTGTGAAACGGCCCAGCGGTGCCCTTTGGAAAGGTTGTCGAACACGACGACCTGATATCCGTTCTGCACTAGTTTTCGTACAGTGTGTGATCCAATGTAGCCAGCGCCACCAGTCACGAGAACCGTTCCACTCATCATCCCCTCCACCTCTTCAGCACATACCGGATTATCTAATTAGTATAGCCTGCACGGACTGCATGAACAAGCAGACAGCATCTCCCGGCCTGTACCAACAAAGGTCTTAGGCTATACTGCATGATGAAAAGCCAGTGCTGCGGCACTGTAGCGAAACAGGAGGACCACGATGGCGGAACTACGATGGAACCCACTTCTGCGCACATGGACGATGGTGGCAGGCAACAGGCAGGCACGGCCCAACCTGCGTACCGATGGCTGTCCTTTCTGCCCTGGATCGGGCAACGTCCCGTCCAACTATGACGTTCTCGAATACGACAACGACTTCCCGGTACTGACGACGGATCCCGACGAACCCGACGCAGTCGGATCAGAGCTGTCGCCGATTGCTCCCAACTACGGCAAGTGCGAGGTCATCCTGTACTCTCCGCAGCACGATGCCAGTCTCCACGACCTGAGTGTCGCGCATCTGACGCGCCTGGTAGAACTCTGGACCGAGAGGCAACGGAGTCTCTCCGGCGATCCTCGCATCAAGTACATCTTCCCCTTCGAGAATCGTGGTGAGGAGGTCGGCGTCACCATGCGACACCCCCATGGACAGCTCTACGCCTATCCATTTGTCCCGTTGAAGATCCGGACGGAGTTGGATAGTGCACGCGCCTGGCATGACGAACATGGAAGCTGCCTGTTTTGCGACCTTACCCGCGACGAGGTGTCGGATGGCCGGCGCGTCGTCTTGACGAACGGGAGTTTCGTGGCGTACATCCCGTCGTTCACCGACTATCCATATGGCGTCTTTGTCATGAGCCGTGCGCACAGGGGATCCTTCACCGACTTCACGCCCTCGGAACGGACGGACCTCGCGCGCATGCTCAAGACCCTCACAGGAGGGTTCGACCTCTTGTTCGCCCGGCGCTTCCCATACATGATGTGCATCCATCAGACTCCGGTGAACAGCCCGGAAGATGTCGGCTGCGAGGAGTCGTACCACTTTCACATCGAGTTCTACCCGCCACTCCGGGGCGAGACAGCTGTGAAGTACTACGCCTCCTCAGAGATGGGCGCTTGGGCAGCATGCAATCCTCTGCGCGTTGAGGACACTGCACCGGCTCTTGCGGCAGCATGCAGGAGACTCGAGCAGACCGAAGTGCAACCGTGAGCATGCGTCCGTTCCTTGCCGAGGAGTTCGTGCATCTCTACGGTCCCGGGGACCATAAGGTCCGGTCCTTTTTCGCTCCCGGCAGAGCGAACCTCATCGGAGAACACATCGACTACAACGGCGGTCTGGTCATGCCCGCGGCGGTCACGCTCGGGATTAGGGCAGCCTGCCGGCTCCGCTCAGACCATCTCATCAGACTCCACTCATCGGAAGACCTGCTGGCCGTCGAGATCGACCTCGACCGACCCATCGAACCCGACCCTGTACGCGGCTGGGGAAACTACCCCGCGGGGGTCCTCCGCGAACTCCTTCTTCAGGGAGTGGATCTGATGGGGGCCGATGTCCTCTTCACCACGACACTTCCGCAGGGAGCCGGACTCTCGTCCTCTGCCGCCATGGAAGTATTGACCGCGTTTTCCTTTCTCGCACTCGCAGAGGCGCCCACGAGCGACCTCAGGGCCATCGCCCTGCTTTGCCAGAAGGTGGAGAACCAGTTTGTCGGGGTCAATTGCGGCATCATGGATCAGTTCGCCGTCGCGCTCGGCAAGGAGGATTGTGCCCTGCTGCTCGACTGCAAATCGCAGGACTACCACTATGTGCGTGTTGCCCTGAACGCACACGCTCTGGTCATCATGAACACGTCCAGCCCGCGGCGACTGGCCGACTCGAAATACAATAAACGCAGAGCCGAGTGCGATGCCGTTCTCCGACTTCTCGGAACAGATGCACCCCGAAACGGCCTTGTCCACGCTGCATGGAGAGACGTCCTATCCCACGTTTCGGACCCCGTTCTGCGGCGAAGAGCACGTCATGTCATCTCGGAGCAGGAACGGGTGGAACAGGCCTCTCGCGTGCTGGCGGCCGGTGACCTGCCTGCATTCGGGAGACTGCTCACGGAGTCTCACGCGTCGCTTCGGGATGACTACGAAGTGACCGGACTGCATCTCGATGCGATCGTTGGTGCGGCACTTCAGGCTCCAGGATGCCTGGGAGCCCGCATGACGGGCGCCGGTTTCGGAGGCTGTGCAATCGCGCTCGTCGAGCAGGCACAGATTCCGGACTTCACGGCTTCGGTTCGGTCCGCCTACCTTGCGGCGACTGGTTTGGAACCTGCATTCTATGCCACACATGCGGCCGATGGCGTCCACGAAACGATCGGGGAGGGCTAGGATGGAGGATGTGAGGGGCAGACTGACCTATCGTCGCGAAGGCGTCGTCGTGACCTTGAACTTCGACCTGAACGGGGAAGCGGAAAACGACGACCTCGTCATTGCGCCGACGATTGGCGCGATCGCCCCCGGAGAACGCTGGACCGTCACGGTGACGCCTCGCACCACAGTGACGCTACTCGCAGCAGAACTGCGAGTCCCCGTTTCTGTTCCACCGACCAGCCGCATCTTCGTGAATGGCTACCAGACGTGGACAGAATCCCGTGAGCTGGGACCCAGGGATCGTATCCCTTCGCTCAACAGGCTGGCCCGCTCACGGTGTTCCATGTACGGCGACTACGAGTACGTCACGAACCCCGGCTTTCCGGGCCGTTTCCATGGCTGGACCTATGGATACGTTCGGACCACATCTAATCTTCTGACCCTGTTTGGCTCACTGGCTGAGCATACGGGGTTCACGCTGGTGACGGTCGCCTCCTCCGCGGGCAGGGTCACGCTCCAGAAGGAATGCGGGGGTCTCGTACCTACTGAACCATATGTTCTGTACGACGTATATGTGGGAACTGGAACGGATCGCGAGACGTTTGGCCGCTATTTCGACCTCCTTGGCCTTCGACGTCTCCGGACGCCACCTCTGACCGGCTGGACAAGCTGGTACAACTACTACACGGGTATCACACAGGAGATCATCCGGCACAACCTCGACGCTCTGAGCGAACACGAGGTCCCTCTCGATGTCTTCCAGATTGACGACGGGTGGCAACATGCCGTCGGCGACTGGCTGACAACCAACGCCAAGTTCCCGGACGGGATGGGGACTATGGCCGATGCAATCCACGAGCGCGGCTGCAAGGCCGGCTTGTGGCTGGCACCCTTCATCGCCGAGGAGACATCTGATCTGCTGCGCGATCATCCCGACTGGTTCCTGACAGAGGACCACAGAAAGCCCATCAAGGCTGGCTACAACCCGGGCTGGAGCGGTTTCTTCTACTCGCTTGACGTGGCGAACCCGGCCGTCCGCTCCTATCTGGGTGATGTCTTCAACCTGGTTCTGCACACTTGGCACTTCGACTTGGTCAAGCTCGACTTCCTGTACGCCGCTTGTCGCAAAGCCCCCGAGGGCAAGACGCGAGGCCAGGTCATGTCCGAATCCATGCAGTTTCTGCGCGACATCATCGGGGATACCCTCATTTTGGGATGTGGTGTTCCACTCGGCCCTGCATTTGGACAGGTAGACTTCTGCCGAATCAGCGGAGATGTCGCCCTGAAGTGGGAGGACCGCCTGCTCTCGACGATTCACTACCGCGAGCGGGTATCAACAGTCTGTGCACTGCGAAACACTATCAGCCGAAGGCATCTGAATGGGAATGCCTTCTGGAACGATCCAGACGTCTGCATCCTTCGCGACACCCGAAACAGTCTGACGGAGGCACAGCGCCGCACACTGTTCCTTGTGAACCAGGCGATGGGAGGTCTCGTCTTCACCTCAGACGACATCTCCTCGTACACAGACGCACAGCTCAGGCAGTACCTTTCCCAGTTTCCGTTCTCTGCAAAGGCCGCTCTCGAGGCCAGACCATTCGGTGAGGCATGGCGCTTGACCTTGCGCGCAGAGAACGCCACATATGTCGTCGCTGCCAACCTGGGCTCCCGACCTGCCACGATAGACCTGGATCCTGGTGTCTACTACTGCAACGGGCACCTGATCGACGGACGAGAGCCCCTTCAGCTCCTTCCCTTCGATTCGACCTGTCTCCGGAAGGCGCACGGGGACAACGTTGAACTCCTGGGAACGACGACCCATCTATTCCCGGGACTCGATGTCGCGCGCTTCGAGTGCCACGAAACGTCCATAGCATTCCAGCGGTTCAACACCGCCCAACTCGAGGGCGAAGCTTTGATCGGCGTCCCCGACGCATCCGATCGATGGACCGTGAACGGGGTAGCCGTAATCCCTGAGCGGCAGGCCGTTCACACGGTCTTACGAGTGCCCATAGCGCGAGTTGCGCGGCCGGTTGATTCAGGCATACTACTGACAGCGGCAGCACCAGACAAGGAGGTATGACCATGGAACCATTTGAGTTGCCAGAGAGTTTCCTGCTGGGCACGGCGACAGCTTCGCTGCAGATCGAGGGTGGTGATCGCAACAACAGCTGGTACCGCTGGGTGCAGACCGGTCACGTCAAGGACGGCACCAGCTGCATTGTAGCTGACGATCACTGGAACAGGGTGACTGAAGACATTGCACTCATGAAGCAGCTCCATCAGCAGACCTATCGGATGAGTCTGGAGTGGAGCCGCATCGAGCCGGCGCGGGGCCAGTTCGACAAGGACGCTATCGGCCACTATCGTCTCGAGATACAGCAACTGGTGAACGCCGGAATCAGGCCTCTTGTCACGCTGCACCATTTCTCGAACCCGCTGTGGCTCGAGGACGCGGGAGCCTGGGTCAACCCGGAAGTGGTCGACCTATTTGAGCGGTACACAGCCTATGTCGTCGAGAACCTTGGCGACCTCGTGAGCGACTGGTGCACCATGAACGAGCCGAACGTCTACCTCGCGCTGGGATACGTCACGGGCGGATGGCCGCCGAGCGACATCAGTATCACCAAGTACTTCAGGGGCGCCCGCAACATGATCACGGCGCACATCAAGTCCTATCGCAAGATCCATCAGGTGCGCGCCTCCAATGGCTACAATGATACAATGGTTGGCGTCGCCAATCACCTCAGGCTGTTCGATCCCAAGCATGGCAACGGTCGTGAACGGTGGGCGGCAGGCATGTACGAAAGGCTCTTCCAGGAGCTTTTTGTCACAGGGATGTGCGAGGGAAGACTCCTCTCGCCGCTGGGCGGGGGATACCCTCTCGGCGAGGGTCGCACCTTCGATTTCTTCGGCATCAACTATTATACGCGCGACCTCATCGATTGCTCCGGCAAGCCCACGAACCCGCTGGGCAGGCTTGAAGCGCGCGAAGACAGCCAGAAGAACGACCTTGGCTGGGAGCTGTACCCTGAGGGGCTGTATCGTGTCTGCAAGAAGTATTGGGACCGCTACCATGCCCCCATCTTCATCACCGAGAATGGCACGGCCGATGCCAAGGACGCCTTCCGAACCAGGTATATCTATGACCACCTTCTCCAGGTGAGCCGGCTC
>JAPLGK010000074.1 GCA_026390195.1 Caldisericota bacterium | reverse complement strand
TGGAGGGCCGGACAACTGTACGGCTATCGTCGTGGACGTCCAGGAAGCAGGTAACGTGGCCGACTGAGAGGCGCCTCGCCTGTTCGTCTTGCGGAACCAGGAGGACAATCTGTGAAAAGTGTACGGCGCGGGCGGACATGGTGTCCAGAGTCTGGTCATGGTTGTCGCCAGGTGTTCTGCTACAATAGTGGGCATATTGGCTCGGCTGGAGCGACGAAGTCAGCGTTATGACGGCTCATGAGCAGCTGACCGAAAAGGAGATGGAAATGAGTGACAGGGAAAGCCAGACGATCGAAGAGCACGTGGTCGCCCTGCTGAAGGCGAATCGCAAGGACCTGCGGGCATTCGTACGCGCGGTCGAAGCGCTTGCACCGCCAGACGGTGACGTCGCAGGCTTCTTGGACGACATGGGCGCGTCGCTTGCTTCCGAGGACAGGACCATCGGCGCTCTGGAGCTCTGGGACAAGGCTGCGAGAATGTACGAGGAGCAGGCGCGCCTTGAAGAGGTTGCGGGGCTGTATGCCAACATGGGTCCGATAGCGGCGACGACGGGGGACATTCCACGCGGCATCAGGTTCTCGAAGAAGGCCGAGGAATTGGCGGCCCAGCTGGAGCCTGACCCTGAGCTTCTCTATCATGTCTCGTCCGACTTGGGGGCCATGTACGCGGAGCGGGGGGACTGGGAGAAGGCGATGTATGAGGACAGCCGAGCTCTCGAAGTGTCACGCGCCACGGACAACTGCGCTGGGCAGATCAACGCTCTGCTTGCTCTTGCACAGGTCAGTCTTGCCCGGCAAGACCTGGAGGCTGCGCGCAGCGAGGCTATGGGAGCCTTCTCACTGGCTCATTCGTGCGGTGACAGGCGGCTCGAGGCCGAGGTCATGCGGGCAGTCGGAGATGTCTCGGAGGCTGCCGGAGAATACGAACAGGCCATCCGCCAGTATGAGCAGGGACTGGCTCTCGAGGAGATGTCACCGGATCCTGAGGTACGGGCGCGGCTCCACTTCGCCATGAGCGTGGCGTGTGACGCCATGGGCGACGCGGCGGGGGCGGCACGGGAACGGAATCTGGCCGAAGCGGTTGGGCTCCCGGCGGACGTGGAGGACGAGGACAGTGACACCTGACAACGACCTGTACGGTGTTCTGGGCGTGAGCCCATCGGCGTCGCAGGAACAGGTCCGCTCGCAGTATCGGGTCCTGGTGAGGAAATACCACCCAGACTTGCATCCCGGTGACGCGAGTGCCGCTCGCATGATGGAGCGTGTCAACGCTGCATACGACGTCCTCGGCAGCCCCGAGGAGCGCCGGCAGTACGACGCCGAGATCAGCGCGTCGTCACAGGGGTGGGGCGCGACCGCTGCTCCCAGCAGCAAAGGACAGTCTGTATACGGCGGTCCAGCTGCCGGCACTGGACCGCAGTCCACGTGGAACCCACAATGGGGCAATATGGCGGCGGACCCGCGTGAGCGGCAGGCCGAGGCGGAAGCGATGTGGGAAGCGATGCGCTCACAGGAGCGCACGAGAGGCGGTCTGTTCAGTGACGTGTGGGCCAACGTCCCGGATCAGCGTGCGCAGGAAGACCTGACCGGCTGGGCCGTGGCCGGGCGTGTCATCTGGTTCATCGTTCGTATCGTCTTCGGTATCCTGTTTGTCGCGCTGCGTTTGATGAGCACGAGAGTGGACGATCGCGACGACTTCTTCTAGCACGCGTCTTGCGCGCAGGATATGACAATGGCCCACCCCCGCGGGGGTGGGCCATTTCGGTTTTGTTCGAGAGTGGCCTTATGTCGTGGGCTCTGCTTCCAGATGACCACCACACACCAGGCAGTCCGGATCACGGTCGACGCGGGCGCCATACCACCGCAGGATGCTCGGGTGTGGCCACTTGAACCCCATGTGCGGCCAGTTCGCGTAGGCTTCTTCGCGCCGGTTTGCCCAAACGTAGAAATCCGAGGCGAGGTCTTCGTCGACCGTGCTCATCCCGGTCTGGATGCCGCGTGACAGTTCCACCAGTGCCATTTTGGTCATCATGTTGGCGATGGGCGCGATGTCGGAGGAGAGCCCGACCTGGATCATGGCGTTGATCTTGTCTTCCTCGACGTAGGCAGGCAACACGGCGAGAGCCTGCCGTTTCTGTGACATCTCCTCTTCGCGGCCGTCGACGAGGCCCGAGGAGAACACGCAGTTGTAGCAGGGGCCCTTCCATGGTCGTACGCGCAGGACGTCGCCACCTGCGGCGCGTGTGATGGCGCGCCCATACAGGGCAACTCTGTTGTTGTTGAGGGACATCTGGTTGAGGTTGAAACGGCTCTGGTCATTGTCAGAGGCGACGATGAGCAGGTCACACACTGCGACAGCATCCTCGACCTGGCTCAGAGACTGGTTGACGTTGACTTCCATCGTCGAGACTTCGGCAAAGGGGTTCTTCTGAAGCAGCTGGTCCCGCACTGCGAGCGTCTTGTACCGGCCGAGATCGTTCACGCCACATACATGGCGGCTGATGTTCCCCAGCTCAAGCCGGTCGAAGTCGATGAGGGTGAAGTGGCCGATCCCCGCACGGGCCAGTTCCAGAGCAATGGGGGAACCGCCGCTGCCAAGACCGACGATGACGACTTTCTTCTCGGCCAGCGCCGACGTCTCGAGGAGCCCGGTGTTGCGGGAGTACAACTCAGAGCGGCGAGGGACAAACCGTGTGTCTGCTCCGGCTACGCCTCTCTCGGTCAGGATAAGTGCGCGGCAGGAGGGCGAACCTCCCGCGTCGGTCCCGGCCACCAGGACTACGATGGGACGTCCGTCGGGGTCGGCACGGCCACGAACCTGCATCATGAGCTTTTCTTCGTCGGCGAACCCCGCAGCGTCCGAACGCGTCGCGACACAGGGACAGATGTACCCAGAAGGCGTGGAAAACGGCTTTTCGGTATAGGCGTGGAAGACCGTCCAGCCGTCGAACCCATATGCGACACCGTCTGCCAGTCGAACATCTCCCGTCTGGCTGAGCAGGTCACGGACCTGCTCCTCAAGCACGTAGACCAGGGGTGTCATAGCAGTCAGCGGGCGAAGAAGCCGTCGCGCGTCGGGTCATCCGCTGTCACAGTGTCGGGCGAAAGCTGAGGGGACTTGGCGTCGACAAGCACCAGTTCCTGTGTTCGCGGGTCGAAGACCAGCTTCTTGGTCGTCGTCTTGCCCTGTGTTATCTGCGCCAGATGGGCTTGAACGCTCTTCGAGTCTTTCTCTTCCATCGTGTTCCTCCTCGTGGTCAGGCTTCCATGTGCGGCAGGTAGTGGTCTATGGCATAGCCGCTGTCCAGATGGCCTTCATAGGCTTCGATCCAGGCCCGGA
>JAPLGK010000167.1 GCA_026390195.1 Caldisericota bacterium | reverse complement strand
GGCAATGAGCCCCAGGTCCCTGCGGGTGACGCCAAGCAGCTTCACCATCTCGTGAGCACCAGCGGTCGGCACCCTCTCGTACGCGGGTTCGACGACACCGGGCTCCATGATGTCAGATGCGATCGCGGGAGTCGATGCTATAAGGTGCTTGATAATCGGCAGAAAAGGCGCACGCTTGTCGGTCATGAAGACAGGTGTATTGACGGGGATAACGCCCGCAATCTCCGGATGGTGCTCCGCAAGATACAGAATGAGTGTCCCGCCCATCGAGAGTCCGGTGACGAAGACCTGCTTGCACCGGCTGGCCAGCAACTGATACGCCTGTTCCGCGTCACGAATCCAGTCCGTATACCGAACCTTGTTGGCGTCCTACCATCGGGTCCCATGACCGGTCAGGCGCGGAGCCTCAACGGAGAGCCCTTTCGGTGCAAGCTGCTCAGCATACTAGCGAATGCCCCCGACAGTCCCTGTGAATCCCTGAATGACGAGACAACCAACGCCCTTCGTGCCCTTCGCGCTGAATGGTTTCCCTTCTTCGCGAATGTCCATTTCCCGCTTCCGTTTCCAACGCATGTCGTGCACACCAACTTCATTATCGGCAACCCAGACCCTCGTGCAATGGCGTGGACGTTGTGGCATCCGCGTCGTTTTTCTGCCGCCTTTCCTCAGGTGTTCAGTGAACTGCTCTCTATTCCCAGCGAGGAGCACGCATCAAGATCAATGGCG
This sequence comes from Caldisericota bacterium, assembly GCA_026390195.1. Taxonomy (GTDB): domain Bacteria; phylum Caldisericota; class Caldisericia; order Cryosericales; family Cryosericaceae; genus Cryosericum. The sequence goes on along the minus strand of JAPLGK010000167.1, from coordinate 1,954 downwards.
GCCCGTACACCCAGCATGGCCCGTCGTATCCCGGCGTAGGCAATCATGGCGCCATTGTCAGTACAATACTTCATCGGCGGGAAGTAGACCCGGACATCTCCGGCCCTGGCGAAGTTATCTCTCAACCGCTTGTTTGCAGCAACACCACCTACGACGGTGAGGGCACGGGGAGAGAGGTCGCGGGCCGCCCGCAGCGATTTGCCTGCGAGCTCGCCGACGACCGCAGACTCAAAACTTGCCACGATGTCGGGGAGATGCGCTTCGAGCTCCTCCGATGTCAAGGACTTCACATAGTTGATGCCGGCAGTCTTGAGGCCGCTGAAACTGAACTCATACCCTCCCCGGCTGAACGTAACTCTCGGAAAGGAGTGGTACGCAGGATCGCCAGCTGCGCCGATCTTCTGGACCACCGGTCCACCTGGGTAGCCAAGTCCCAGATACTTGGCGAACTTGTCCAGCGTCTCCCCTGCTGCATCGTCGCGCGTGGCCCCCAGCACTCGATAATGGAGCCAACGGTCAGCATAGACCAACTCCGTGTGCCCTCCGGACACAATCAGCGCCAGCACCGGAAAATCGTCGCCCGTCAGCGGCTGCAGGTCGCTTCCCGGATCATGGAGGAATGATGCCATCACGTGGCCCTCCAGATGATTCACGGGGACCAGAGGTTTTCCACTGGCATATGCAAGACCCTTCGCCGTTTCTACGCCCACAAGAAGAGAACCGATCAACCCAGGCCCGCACGTGACGGCAATCCCGTCCACGTCCCTGATCCGCATGCCTGCCTGAAGAAGAGCTTCATCGACAGAGGCGATAATCGTCGCTGTATGTCTGCGAGAAGCAATTTCCGGAACAATGCCGTCATACTTCCGATGGAATGAATCCTGACTCGAGACGACCGACGACAGGACCAGCCCGGTATCGTCCACAACAGCCGCAGCCGTGTCGTCGCAGGAAGTCTCAATTCCCAGTATGCGCACTGCGTAGCTCCTTTGTCATGAGCAGACCGTCTTCCATGTTGTCAGGATAGTACATCGGTCGCAGACCCGTCACTTCAAAACCCAGCCCCTCATAGAGCTTCTGAGCTGCGACATTGGACTTCCGGACCTCAAGGAAAGCGCTCTCCATCTTGAGATCCCGTGCCAGGTCGAGGAGAAACAGAACGAGCTGCTTTGCCACACCAACTCCGCGAGAGGAAGGGCGCGTGGCGACATTGACGATGTGCAGCTTTCCTTCTTTGAACCAGCCGCCGATGAATCCGACGATGCGTTTGTCGACCATAGCGACGAAATACTTCGCATCTGCATTGAACGTCATGTCCACGAAGAAGGTCTCTTTGGGCCACGGCGCCGCATAAGACGCTTCCTCGATCTCCCAGATAGCCTTGAGATCCCGGACACTCGCCGCCCGGACCATGATTGATCGTTCGGTCGTCACAGCGCCGCCTTCGGGTGATCAAACAATTCCTCCGTGCTGCGGAGGTACAGCGGCTCAAGTGTGAACGGGTCTTCACTGCGAGCGCCGGCCGAAGCCGCAAGGATACCCGCGGGGCTCGGATGCACATCGAATAACCACACCACGTTCTCACGTTCGTGCGGGCGCTGGCTCTCCGGAACTGCCGCAGGCGAGAAGGCGCAGGCGGCAAGCCCGCCCACGTCACGGACAGTATCGAAGGCTCCTGGTCCCATGCACACTGCGTCCGCTTGAGACACGACTGCCCCATCACGGACGGCAAACTCTTGCACATAGAACTCGTGGCGCCGGGCATCCAAAAGCGCCCACACGGGACCGCCAGTCACATGTGCCGTGCTCGTCAGGAAGCCGCTCCAGGCTACCGCTTCCAGCGTGGTGACGGAGACGAGCGAGCAGGGAGTCGCGTAGGCGATTGCCTTGGCAATGCTTGCGCCGACCCGCGACCCCGTGAACGTTCCAGGACCCTTGACCAGCACGATGCCCC
>JAPLGK010000183.1 GCA_026390195.1 Caldisericota bacterium | reverse complement strand
GAACAGACTGATCTATCCCACCGTCAACTATGCGACGTTCGACCCCGAGTGCCCGTTGGACTATGTCCCGAACGTTGCACGTTCATCCGACGTCCAGTATATCCTCAAGAGTTCGTTCGGGTTCGGCGGCCACAACGTCTCCATTGTTCTGGGGCGGTACGCAGGGTAGCGTATCTACTGCCTGGCAACCAAGAGGCCCCGTCAACATGTCGCTGACGGGGCCTCTTGGTACCTTATGGAGTGGCAGACTATTCTTCGACGATGATTACACCGACGGGGCATGATTCGGCTGCTTCCTTGCAGCAACCAGCAGCGTCACAATCGGCGCCTGGGATGACCTCTGCCTTGCCAAGCTCATCAATGAGTCTGAATACCGCATCGCACAGGGCGACGCAAGCGCCACACCCGATGCAAGCCTCCTGATCGATTGAAACCTTCATGGTACCTCCTTTCGCGCAGATGCTGTGTCTCTATTCTACTGGTTAACAGCCGGGTGTCAATTTGCCTGGGCTACTCTGTCGTTCGCACCAGATCGACAATGAATGCGATTGCCTCTGAGGCAGAGGCGGCTTTCTTGTCCGTCTTGTTGCTGCGGAGCGTGACCTCGAAATTGCCAGTCTTGAGGAAAGAGTTGCCGACGACAACCTGGATCGGGAAACCCAGGAGGTCAGCATCGTTGAACTTGACACCTGCCGACTCTCCTCGGTCATCAAGAATGACATCAATCCCAGCCTTCTCAAGTCCTTCGTAAAGGTCCAGCGCAGCATGCCAGACTGCATCGTCACCCTTGTTGAGGGGAACGACAACGACCTGGAAGGGGGCGACGGACATCGGCCAGACGATACCCTTGTCGTCGTGATGCTGCTCGATAATGGCGGCCAGCGTGCGCCCGATGCCAATGCCGTAGCACCCCATGAAATACGGCTTCTCGCTGCCATCTTCATCGACATAGTTGGCATGAAGAGGAACAGAGTACTTCGTACCGAGCTTGAAAGTATGACCGACCTCGATACCTGTGGCCGTATGCAGTGGATGGCTGCACACGGGGCAAAGGTCCCCTGCCCGGACGGTCCTTATGTCTGCCACGACGGTCGAGTCGAAGTCCCGTCCAAAGAAGGCATTCTTGATATGGAACCCATCTTCGCCGGCTCCGACGGTGTAGGCGACGTCCCGACAAACCATCTCATCGACAACGACGGGTACTGGTGACTGCATGGGCCCGACCGAACCCGGGTGAACGCCAAGGATGCTCAGTACTTCCTCATCGGTCGCCAGTCGGGCCTCGCGGGCTTGCACGGCTTTCAGGAGCTTGACCTCGTTGATGTCGTCGTCTCCCCGAACCACGAGGAGCCAAGGTTTGTCTTCAGCAACATAGAGGATGGATTTGAGGACGTTGCTCGGATCGACGGCAAAGAAGTGCGCGACCTCGTCGATGGAGTGGATGCCAGGTGTGGCTATGCTTTCCGGGGCGGAGGGAGTACCCGTAACGTTGTCAGGGCTCGTTGCCGGATGCGCCTTCGCGAGTTCGAGGTTGGCGCCATAGCCGCAGTTGTCGCATGCAGCGTAGGCACACTCTCCGTTGTCTGCCTGGACCGTGAACTCGTGCGACGACGAACCGCCGATGGCACCAGAATCCGCCTGGATAGGGCGGAACGTGAGGCCCACGCGGCGGAAAATGTTGTTGTATGCCTCAAACATGAGGGTGTAGTTTGGCTCGATGGAGGCCTCGTCGCGATCGAAGCTGTAGGCGTCCATCATCGTGAACTCACGGCTTCGAATAAGGCCATATCTGGGGCGAATCTCATCCCGATACTTATTGGTAATGTGGTACAGGTTGAACGGCAGTTCCTTATAGGAGTGGCGCTCACTGCCGACGACAGACGTGACCAGTTCCTCATGCGTCGGCCCCAGGCAGAACGAACGGCCCTTCCTGTCAGTCAACTTGAACATTTCGTCGCCGTACAGATCCCAACGGCCGGTCGCCTGCCAGGGTTCAGCAGGCATCAACAAAGGCATCAGGATTTCCTGGGCGCCATGAGTGTCCATCTCCTGGCGCACAATTTCCTCTATATGTTGCTTGACGCGCAGGCCGAGATTGAGATAGGTGTAGATGCCAGAAGCCGATTTGCGAAGCAGGCCAGCGCGAAGCATAAGTTGGCCGCTTATGGTCTCGGCGTCCTGGGGAACTTCACGCAGACGCGGTGCAAAGACTTTGCTCAGATACAAGGTTTCCTCCTGATGTCACAGACGAGCCTATACATTATAGATGTAGGGTCGGTTTTGCAAGCGAGTCGATTGCTGCTAATATGAACGCATACAAGGATCGGAAGAGAGCAGATCCTGGACGTTGACGGGAGCAGGGGAAGACACGCAGTGCCAGGGAAGACTGGTGTTCGACATGGCCTCCGGGAAACGCGAGCGTGAACTCTGATCGTGTCCAGGCCTGCTCTCAGACGTAGTTCGCAGGGGGGAACCATGTACTTGGTCATCGCAGGAAACATTGGTGCAGGGAAGACGTCGCTTGCTCAGATGATCTCGCGTGAGCTTGGTTTCTCCGTCTACTTTGAAGCGTTCGGCGAGAACCCGTTCCTGCCCAGCTACTACCAGGACATGCGGCGTTGGGCATTTGCGACACAGATCAGCTTCCTGGCTCTCCGGTATGAGCAGATTCTGAACCACGTCCTGATGAGCGATGTCCCCGCCATCCTTGACCGTTCCATCTACGAGGACCGTGAGATCTTCGCCAAGGCACTTGTGCGCGAGGGACTCCTGTCGTCAGACGAGTGGAACACCTATGAC
>JAPLGK010000051.1 GCA_026390195.1 Caldisericota bacterium | reverse complement strand
GCTGTTGACGTGTCCATGGTAGGCCCAAGGCCTGATGGCACCCATTGCCCGTCTCCGAGGAAGTATAGCAGGAAACGAGGACCTCACCACCTGCGCGGCGACTGTGACGTGGGTGACTTGTTCCTGCTCCCGCGCAGGCGGGAATCTAGCACCGGTACCCGGCCATGGGCTGACCCCATACCAGCTGTAACATTCTCGGGACGGTTCCAAGTATGTTACACCTTGAAGCCTCATTCCGGCGCGCTCATCCGTCATTCCCGCACAGGCGGGAATCCATCCGTTGATCCTGGCAGCGTCTGTTCGTTTCTGCGCGTTTTCGGCGGCGTATCGTTCAGGTCCCCATCATAGACGTGACATCAGCTTATCAGAGGAGGTGAGGTTGTCGTTTGAATCAGCAAGGCGCTGCTCGCTCATCTCGATGTCCTCAATATCCTCGAGGGAGCACTCGATGGCTCTCCTGATGACCCAAGCCCTTGACCGACCTATTCGGTGGGCGACTTCGTCGACTCTTCTCTTCAAGTCTCCATCGACACGGAGAGAGATGACTCCTTCAGTCTTCACAGCACAGCCTCCTTTCGTTCGTCTCACATGTACGACACCGTAGTTGGCATGCAGCAGCAGTCGACAGTCAACTGCGGCGGCAGCCTGGCGACCGTCCGATTGATGCCGCTTCCTACAGCATCGTCCAGGGTACGGCGACAATCCTCCTGGTCAGTTGAAGGACCGTGGTCCCGCCATATACAATGATGCCGGCGCGGCAGCCGGGAGCCTGGTCCAGCATCCACTGCAGGTGGCGCGCGTCATGCAGTGTGACGACATCAGATGCCTTGGCCTCCACAGCGACCTCCTTTCCCTCACGTTCCAGAACGAAGTCGATCTCGTGCAACTCGGTCCTGCGCGTTCGGACGAACGACAGAGAGAAACCCCACAAATCCGATAGAGCCTGGAGTGCCATGAATACGGCGCCTTCAAACAAGTGTCCGCGGAGTTCGTCGCTGATGGATGCGGGCGTCCTCAGGTCTAGCACAGCGCAGGTAAGGCCTGAGTCCAGGAGGTACGGCTTCCATTGGCGTCGCACCGAGGTCGAGCGGGTGAGTGGGGCCGGGGGCAGCAGCGCGACGAGGTACGCCGTCTGCATAGCGCTGACGTAGCGTCGGACGGTCGTGTCCGACACCCCGGTGTCGTCGGAAACCGACCTGTACTTCAATAACGAACCGGTCGTTTGCGCAATGCGTCGCACGACTGCCTGGTAGTCCAGAGGAGAGGCGACTGCCGAGATGCCTGGCAGGTCACGCTCGAGATGAGTCGTCATGTAGCTCCTCCAGAACGAGGTGGCCAGTTCAGCCGTGGCATCCCGGATCCCGGGGAGGAACCCCATAAACAAGGTCTTCGGCAAGTCTTGAGCGAGAGATGTGCCAGAAGGCAATGATGCGAATTCTCCTTCAAATGCATCCAGCAGCCAGAGGGGCTCGGAACCCTGCATCCATTCGTTGTGCAGAGGCTGGCGTAGGACACTGTAACTGGCACGACCTGCGAGTGAGTCCTGAATCGAACGCAGGAGCAGGAAATTCGCCGAGCCGCTGAGGACAAAGCGTCTCGTCTTCTCTTTGCGCACAGCCTCTTTGACGGCCAGGAACAGGTCGGGCTCGCGCTGAGCTTCATCAATGACCATGTTGGCAGCTGTGTCCAGGAAAGCTTTGGGATTCCTCTGCGCCAGACCGCGTGTTTCATAGTCATCGAGTGTGGTGTAGGCGTAGTCGGCGAACAACGGTTCATTGGCAAGCAGCGTGCTCTTGCCAGTCTGCCGGGCCCCCGTGAGGACCGTAACCGGAAGGATGTGGCTTGAATGCTCCAACTGATGCACTATCCAGCGTGGTATGTACATGTGCGTCACCTCGTGGTGATATTGTCACCGTTTCGTGGCGGTATTGTACATCATTGCCACAACAATGCAATGAGAGCTGGATTGGAGTCTGATCGCTGCCTTTTCCGTCAGTCCCGCGCGAGCGGGAATCGACCTCTTTACCGGCTGACCCCATATCGAGCTTGCACGAGTCACTGTTGTTGCTAGATTGGTGATATAACACGTTTGGTGTAACACGTTTCGTGTTATGGAGGAGTCCACCTTGTTCGCGGCATGCACATCCTCGTCGTCTCTGATTCGCACGGCAACACGTCCAATCTGAAGGAGGCGATGCTTCTGCATCCCGAGATCACCCGAGTGCTCCACTGCGGGGATGGCGAGGCCGACGTCGCTGTCCTCAGCGCGGCGTATCCGTCCGTGCGCTTCGACGCCGTGCGCGGCAACTGTGACCTCGGAGCATTGTTCCCGCTCCAGCGCCTCATGCGGATTCGTCGTTCCCGCGCAGGCGGGAATCCAGTCTCTGTCCTCTCTCGGAACTGAGAATAGCCTGATACTGACCTTTTGCAGGGGTACGTCACATACTACCCCGACCTCAGGAGGGATGGGATGCCAGGAGCAGTCGCAGGAGACATCATCGGTTCGGTCTACGAGTTTCACCCCATCAAGTCGACGGACTTTCCACTGTTCGGCAAACGTTCGGAGTGGACAGACGACTCCGTCCTGACCATCGCTGTGGCCGAGACCCTGCTGACAGGCCGTCCGTACAAAGTGACGATGCGCGAGTTTGCGCCGGAGAATTCAGATGCCGGCTTCGGTGGGATGTTCAGGCGGTGGTTCACCACGCAAGGTTCGAAACCCTACAACAGCTCTGGCAACGGCTCGGCCATGCGCGTCAGTCCTGTGGGCTGGGCGTTCCAAACGCTGGACGAGACGCTCGCCGAAGCACAGCGTTCGGCCGAGGTGACGAACAACCGCCCGGAGGGCATCAAGGGTGCGCAGTCCGTGGCAGCCGCGATCTTCCTTGCCCGCAAGGGGGCTACGCAG
>JAPLGK010000123.1 GCA_026390195.1 Caldisericota bacterium | reverse complement strand
GGATCCCCGATCCTGGCGGTATAGTCGCCGATGATGAACACCACCTGGTGGCCCAGGTCCTGAAACTGGCGCAGCTTGTCGAGGACGACGGCATGCCCGAGATGCAGGTCGGGAGCACTTGGATCCGCGCCCAGCTTCACCCGCATTGCCTTCCCCGAAATGACGGAACTCCTGATCTTGGCTGCCAGGCCTTCTTCACTCACGATTTCCGCTGCTCCACGCCGCAGGACACTCAGCTGACGCTGCACCTCCTGCTCCAACCGTGTTTTCTCCATCTTCACCTCTTTCATGGAATATCGCTCTGTCCCTTCCAGGCAATCATGACAACTGTGCCGCGTTCCACGACCACCTGCTGGACAAGGCCGCACGCGACATTGCTAAGCGTTCTCGTCGACCCCCGCTGCACAACTGCGTGCGACAGAGGGTACTCGAATCCCGTCAGGCTCAACTCGACTTCCCGGGTTACCGGAACAAATGAGACGGTCGCGCGCGGCGGCAGCTGCAGGGCGTTGCCACCCGTAAGAGGCCTGACCAGACACCGGTCATCCTCGAACGTGATGTCCTCGAAGTCAGCGAGATGCCGTGCTGCAAGCTGAAGATTGAACAAGGAGTGATCGAGTCTCCCGCCGAGTCCGGCCAACACAAGAACGCTGCCCTGTCTCCCCATGGTCACCAGCAGGTCAAACGCCGCCTCAAGGTCGGAGACATCCTTGTGCGCCGGCAAGGCGACCACCCGCGTGTGCTCCCTGTCCAGCCCTGCCAGCAGTTCGGGAACCACAGAGTCGCAGTCGCCGACAAACAGGTCGGGGGTCAGCCCAAGTTCGGACATCACGGCCAGGCCACGATCGACGGCGACCAGAAATGCGTCCGCATAGTCAACCGTGTGCAGGTACGAGAACGAGCCAGGGTCTCCCCCGGCGAAGACGATCGTGGGCGCGGCAGACATGGCTGCCCTCCTCAGGCACCCTTGAGGAGCCGTACGAATGCAGGAGCGTCTGTGGCCCGGAAGAATGCTGTCCCTGCCACAAGTTCGTCTGCGCCCGCGTCGCGAAGAGCTGCTGCGTTCGATGCGTCGATTCCCCCGTCAACGGCGATGCGAAGCTGTGTTCCAGCCCGGTCCGCAGCGGAACGGAGCGCACGCACCTTTGCCAGCGTCCCCGGGAAAAACGACTGGCCCCCAAAACCGGGCTCCACCGACATCAAGAGCACCGTGTCGACACTGTCCAGGAGAGGAACAACCGACTCTACCTGCGTAGCGGGGTTGACAGCGACACCCCTGCGGATGCCGGACCCTTTCAGGAGCTGAAGCGCCCGGAATGGGAACCGCGTCGCCTCCACATGAAAGAGCAACTCGGCCACACCCGCTCCGACGAACGCGTCGAAGGCGTCCTCGGGGTGCTTGATCATCAAGTGGGCGCAGCATGGCAGACCTGATGCCCTGACGATGTCGGCTGCGATCGACGAGCCGAACGAAATGTTCGGGACGAACCGGCCGTCCATGATATCCAGGTGGACGCTGTCGGCTCCCGACAGCCGAATCCGCTCAAGGGAATGACCAAGCTCTGTGAAGTCCGTGCTCAGGACAGAGACGGACACGTTGACGCGCGGCCGTTCGATCATGGGACTTTCGATACGGTCAGCTCGATCCAGGCGCCTTTCTCGATGGCGTCGCCGGCCGCTGGCTCCTGCATCAGCACCAGCTGTGC
>JAPLGK010000008.1 GCA_026390195.1 Caldisericota bacterium | reverse complement strand
ATCGTCCTGGCGACTCATTTTGTCCAGGGGGTCACCGGCTTCGGCTGCGCCGTGCTGGCCATGCCGTTCTGCATCCTCCTGACCGGCATCGACACTGCCCGCCCCGTCCTTACCGTCCTGGCCCTTGTCCTGGACGTCTACCTCCTGGTCGTCTCGTGGAACCACGTCGACTGGCGGCAGTACCTTCGCATCCTTGCATTTGTCCTGCCCGGACTCCCCGTCGGCATAATCGCCTACAACGTCCTGCCGCGCACCACATTGATGCACATCCTCGCCATCTTCATGGTCGTCGTCGGCATCCAGGGACTGGCCACTCAGCTCCGGCCGGGCAGGGGTACGCCGCGAACATGGCCTGCATGGCTTCTCGACAGCCTGCTCTTCATCGGCGGCGCTGCGCAGGGGGCATTCACCTCGGGAGGTCCACCCGTCATCATCTACGCGACCCAGCAGCTCAAGGATAAATCTTCGTTCCGCGCCACGCTGGTCGCCATCTGGACGACACTCAACGTGTTCATCGTCGCAGATATTGCCGTGCGCCACAAGCTGGCCGGCGTGCCGGGAAGGCTTGTCCTGACGTCTCTGCCATTCCTTGCGCTCGGCGCACTGCTGGGAGACCTCGCACATCGCCGTATCAGCGGTGAACAGTTCACCCAGCTCATCTACGCAGTACTGCTCATCTCGGCAGTGTTCATGATACTGTAGGAAGTATGATGAACGTATCAGACACAACCAGGAGGCACGTGGCATGATTGCATTCACGAGAGGTGTTCCCGCGCTGGCGCAGGTCGTGCGGTCGCTCTAGAAAACACCAACAGGAGGTGACCAAGATGCCCGAACTGCCCGAAATAGCAAACCTTGCACACCAGATGGACCGGGAACTCCGCAACAGGCGCGTGGCCGAGGTCGATGTCATCTAGCCCAGGTGTCTGAACGTACCGCCCGAGGAATTCCGCCGTCTCGTAGAGGGGACCCGCATCGGCGGCGTGACGGCGCGGGGCAAGTGGGTGTTCATGCAGCTGGACCCCGTCGTCACCTTGCTCCTCAACCTCGGCATGGGTGGAGAAGCCCTCTTTCACCGCAAGGGTGAGCCCTTGCCCGGGAACTGCCAGTCAGCCGTCCTGTTCGAAGACGGCTGTGCCTTCAGCCAGCACTTCTGGTGGTTCGGGTACGTCCACGCGGTCAAGACCGCCGAGCTAGCTTCCCATGCCATGACAGCCTCGCTGGGTCTCGACCCCCTGGACGATGGCGAGTTCACCCTGGACGCGTTCGACAAGGTACTGCAAGAGAAGAAGCGGAGTGCAATCAAAACGGTTCTGATGGACCAGAAGAACATCGCGGGCATCGGTAACGTCTACATCCAGGACATCTTGTTCGCCGCTGGACTGCACCCCCTTCGCAAGACCGCCGATGTCACGGAGTTCGAGCGTCGCGTGCTTCACGCCGCCATTCGTTCGCAACTGCAACGCGCGCTGGAGCTGGGTGGCCTGGCCTACGAGAAGGACCTATACGACCAGCCGGGGCGCTTCAAGGATTTCCTAGTCGGATACCGCGAAGGGAAGCCATGCCCCGTTTGCGGAACTGTCGTCCAGAAAATCAGGACCGGCAGCACCGCATCGTTCATCTGTCCGCACTGCCAGACGTAGCATCGAGCAACACACCGCGACTTGGGGGACAGGCTGTTCACATGAATACGAAAAGGCCGCAGCTGGTCCGGCTAGTGTTTGCGCCGGGCCACTCACGGCCTTTGCTGGAGAAGCTCGCCCAACTGCCGGGAGAAGACTGACAGGGAGACTTCTGCCCTCAGTTCAGGTCGCAGCGGGCGCAGGGATGTCGACAGGCGTCCTCATCGTGTTGCCGGCCTTGTCGGTAGCGACGATGGTCCCGTGGATGCCGGAACGGTTGACGAGCAGCAGCTCGTTGTGACCAACGCTCAGCCACGTGTGCAGTGACCCGTCAGAGCCAGTCTCGAGGAATGCTTGTTTCAGGCTGGCCTCGACGATGTCGATGCTCACGGTCACGAGGCGGGAAGAGAAGGCGCTTGCCTGGGCCTTCCAGGTCACGAGCGGCGCAGTCGTGTCCAGCTCTGGAGATTGCCCACCATCGACGGGAACGGGGTCGGGGACACCTGTCAGAGGAATGCGGACCATGGTCGGCTCCTTCGACGTCCAGACAACGGCGAAATCGTCGGTGGTGAGCAGGATCGGGATGCTGGATGCGTCAAACTCGAGGCGCACCAGTACTTCGGTCGATGCCCCCACGCTGGTGTCCAGTACGTACGTTGCTTCCTTCTGGTACCTGTCCGGCTGTTCCCTGGACAGGTCAGACGTCGAGACCAGCTGGAGCCGGCGGGGTCCTAGGATCGTTCCAGGAGTGCTGAACCACACAACAGGAGCTCCGCTCTGGTCCCAGACCCGTGAGAGGGCAGGGGACAGCCTGATGGAGATGGTATCGGAACCAGCAGAAGACGGAGACGCAAAGCGCACTGCCGGTGTGCCGACCAGTGCCCCGGTCCTCCCGGTGCGGAAGCGCACCAGGACTGCGAGGCGGTCTGTGCGCGGCGTCTCGACCATCAGAGAGACGGGGGAGACGTGTGTCACGGCACTGATGCCGTAGTGGTTCGATACCAGCGTCGTCCCTGCAGCGTCGTCCCTCAACAGCAGCCGGACGTGCATCGCCTTCCACGGATTCTGCACCATGGCACTTCGCAGGATGGTAAGTTCATGGACTGTCCCGCCAGAGAGTGCCACCGGGACAGGTACGGTGAGGATGTGTCCTGACCAGCATGCAGAGGCGCCTGCCAGTGTTCCATCGAGCGACAAGTCCCCCGCGGCAATGTCGCGGAACCCTGCCCGGTTGATGTTGTCGTCGAACACGATGCTGAGCATCTCCTCCGGCTTCACGTCGCGGCCCAGAAGGAACCGGATGTGGTACTCCTCATACTCGCCGACGTATCCGTCCACAATGCTGACGTTCACAAAGGGGACCGTGTCAGCTGCGCCCGCTAGTTGAATGCTCGCACAGGACACCAGCAGAGCGACAACGATCATGATTCCCAGGAGTCTTGTTCGCATGATATTCCCCCTATTCATAGCGCAGGGCTTCGACGGGTCTCAGCCGTGCAGCCTTGCGGGCCGGATACACCCCGAAGAAGATGCCCACGGCAATAGAGAAGCCGACGGCAAGCAGGACCGAGGACATGGTGACATAGGTCGGAAGGAAGCGCTGGATGATCAGGTTCGCGACCAGGACACTGAACACGACCCCGATGATACCGCCGATCCCGCTGAGCAGGGACGATTCGATGAGGAACTGCGCCAGGATGTCTCGTTCGCGCGCTCCCAGCGCTTTTCGGATACCAATCTCCCTGGTGCGCTCGCTCACCGATACAAGCATGATGTTCATGATGCCGATGCCCCCGACGACCAGCGACAGTCCCCCGAGTGCGGCCAGAAGTGCCGTAAAGATGCTCAGCGTCGAGGAGAAGAGATTGGTGAGCGCCTTCTGGTCGAGGACACTGAAGTCGACCTTGCCGTGTTTCCGCTCCAGGATGCTCGTAATCTGGTTCACGACGGCCCCGCTGTCGTCCGGGTTGACGCTCTTGATGGTCGTCAAGCTGATACGGTCATGCTGCATACCGAATGACTTCTCGCCTACCGTGAGGGGCAGGATGACGGCGTTGTCCGAGTTCCCGAAGAGGCTCTGCCCCTTCGAGGCGGTGACACCTACAACCTTGAAACTCATCCCATTGATGCGGATGAGCTCTCCTATGGGCGACACGTCTGCAAACAGCGTCGACATCACGTTTGCACCGATGACCACATTCCGCGTCCGGTTGCTGACATCGCTGGCAACGATGGGGCGTCCACTCTCGATTGTCAAGTTGTTGACCCCAAAGTAGGTCTCCGTGCCAAAGATGCCACTGCCCACCATCGTGGTGTTGCCGCGTTTGACTGTGATGCCGATCGTGTTGGCGGGCGATACGACGATGGGATACGTTACTCTGGCCTCGATGGCCTTCAGGTCGTCCATGGTGATCTTGGCACCCGTGTCCCGCGTCGTGCTGTTGCGGCCGGAGAGGATGCTCGACTGCGCTCCCGGGGTCAGGTACAGGTTGCCTGAGCCGCTGCCCTGGATCTGCGCAAGGATGTTGCGTTTTGACCCTTCGCCAACGGCCATGAGCAGGATGACGGCCGCTATGCCGATGATGATGCCCAGCATCGTCAAGAACGAGCGCATCCTGGCGCCGACAATGGAGCGGGTTGCGTTCTTGTAGCTGTCTCGCAGGTCCATGTCAGTCCCCCTCGTCTGCCACGACGAGGCCGTCGCGGATGCGGATGACCCGCTCGGCCTGTGCCCCGATGTTGTCGTCGTGCGTCACATAGATGATGGTCTTTCCCTCCTCGTGAAGCGCCTTGAGGATGTCAATGACCTCACGTGCTCCCTTGGAGTTCAGGTTGCCGGTTGGCTCGTCTGCCAGGATGATGGATGGGTCCATCATGAGCGACCGGGCAATGGCGACCCGCTGCTGCTCGCCACCGGACAACTCGACAGGCCGGTTCTTCATGCGGTCCTTAAGCCCCACGTGCTCCAGCAGTCCCTCTGCCTTGCGCCGCCCATCACGGACGGGCTTTGTGGCATAGGAAAGCGGGAGCATGACGTTCTCGAGCGCAGACATCTGCGGAAGCAGGTTGTACGCCTGGAACACGAAGCCCATGTCCTGGTTGCGCACTGCCGCGAGGTCGTCAGAGCGCAGACTGGACACGTCCTTGCCCTTAAACATGTACCGTCCGCTGGTGGGACTGTCGAGGCACCCCAGGATGTGCATGAGCGTGGACTTCCCGGACCCCGAGGGACCCATGATGGCCACGAATTCCTGCGCTCCGATGTCCAGTGAGACGCCTGCGAGGGCCTCGATGGTCAAACCCCCGATGCTGTAGACCTTGCGCAGGTTCGTAAGCTGGATCAGTTCCATGGGGGCCTGCCCTACTGGCCGCCCATGAAGGGGGGACCCGACGATGTGGACGTCGAGGTGACCACCGGCTGACGAAGGATCGTGTCGCCAGCCTTGAGGCCGGACGTGACCTGCACGTACTCATCCCCTTCGAGCCCTGTGGACACCTCGGTCTTCGTCGTGACGGACTTACCCCTAGCATTCTTCGTGATAAGCATGACATACTCTTTGCCACCCTCACTGAGGAGAGACTCGACCGGTACGGCAAGGACGGCTCTGACTGTCGACAGGATAACCGTCGCATCGCCGGACATGCCGTCCACAAGCGTGGCTGGCGGCGTCGTGAGGCGGATCTTCAGAGCGTAGGCATTCAGGCCCTCGGGCGTTCTCACAAGCGTCTTTCCCAGATAGGAGACCGTTCCGGCAAACTCCTTGTCGGGATACGGGTCGATGGCAACTCGTGCTTCCTGACCTTCCTTGATGTTGAGGATGTCGACCTCGTCCACATATGTCTCGATGTTCCAGGACTGCGTCTGCGCTACTTTCGCCAGGATTGTCTGAGAAGTAGCCATGTCGCCGACGCTCACGTTGACAGCCAGCACAGTCCCATCCCACGGCGCCTTCACGACGTAGTTGTCCAGCAGCATCTTCTGGGCACTCAGTGCTAGAGCGGCCTGATTCTCCTGTTCCTGTGCAGACTGCAACTGCAGGGCCGTGCGCCGTTCGGTATCTGCGTATCCAGTGAGATTGGCCTGCGCAACGGTCACCGCAGCGTCGGCCTGCTCCACCTGAGCCTTGAGCGTCTCGAGGTCGTTGGGGCGGGCGTCGTTGGTCTTCTGCGTCGACGCCAGGTTGTTCTTTGCTATGGAGAGCGAGCTTTCAGCCTGCTTCACCTGCTCCTGTGCCGACGCCACCTGCAACTTCTTCTGTGCAGCTCCGAGGGAGGCGACCTTGTAGTTAGCTTCTGCATTCGATAGCGAAACCTCGGACGACTGCACCTGCATGCGCTGAAGGTCGATGTCGCTCTGCGATGCCTTGCTGTCTGACGCTGCATTGTCCAAGTTAGACTGGGCAACGGTCAACGTCGCCTGTGACTGGCGGATCTGTTCCTCCAGGACTGCGATAGACTCGTCCGACGCCTGCGGGTTCTTGGTGCTCTCCTGCAATCGCAGTTCTGCAATCCGGAGGCTCGACTGTGCCTGCGTGACCTGTGACCGCAACTGTACCAGCTGCGCTGGCGTCACATCGCGGCTCTGGAGCACGGCAAGGCGCGTCTGGGCCATCTGCAGGTTGAGCTGTGCCTGGTCGACCGCGAAGTCGGCAATCGTCACCTGCAGGGTCGACGTGTCATAGTCCTGCAAGCTCTTCAGGTTGTTCTTCGCGCTCCTGAGGCTTGCCTCGGCCTGTGTCACCTGTTCCTGCAGGTTGGCCACCTGCAGCGAGCTCGTGTCCTTGTCGGTAGAGTTCCTGAGGTTCGCCTGTGCAGATGCCTGCTGAGCACGTGCCTGTGCCAGAGCGCTCTGAAGTTGCGCCTTCGTCTGGGCAAGCCCGGAGAGTTCTGTCACTGTGCGCGATGCCACCGCTGCACGGTACCTGGACTCCGCCTGGGCAACCTGGTTCTGCTGGCTGCGAGCGTCGATGCGCAGCAAGACATCACCGTCCTTGACGGCGTCTCCTTCTGCAACATAGACCGCCGTGACCTCCCCCTGCGCCTGGACCGTCAGCGTCGCTGACCGCACCGGCCGGATGGTCCCCGAGACCGACGTGCCCGCGGAAACGTCACGCGCCGCAACAATGTACTCGGCGTCAACCGTCCCAGTGACGTTCCCTGCCTGCTGGAAGCGCTGTGCCACCTGCCCCTGCCCAACACAACCCGTCAGTCCGATGGCAACCGTCACCAGTAACGCAACGCCTGTCACGATCCTTCTCGTCCCTCTATTCATTGTTCCTCCATTCGGTACGCCACTGTCGTATCCGGCCCGACGCATCCTCCGGCAAGCAGACTCGCAGTCAGGGTATCAGCTGTGTCCTAAGAACAGGTTAAGATGTGCTCCCTCGCACATGGGAGGGCGAGAACTCCACCGCAAACTCCGTGCCTGCTTCGGCGCTGCTGGACGCGTTCAGCCGCCAGCCGTGCAGGGCCACAATCTTCTTCACAATCGCCAGTCCCAATCCAAAGCCACGCTGCGCATGAGACGTGTCCGCCTGGTAGAAGGGCTCGAACACATGGAGCAAATCGTCAGGACTGATAACACCACCAGAGTTTCTGACGGTGAGCGCCTTGTTCGTGAGGGTGACGCTCACGGTCCCTCCAGGCGCATTGAACTTCACGGCGTTCTCGACGAGGTTGCCGACCAACTGATGCAGGAGCAGTCCATCTCCTTCTACTACAACGTCTTCTTCGATGGCCGTCCGCATCGTTACCTCATGCTCCTTGCAGGATTCAGCGTTCTGACTTGCCACAGCGCTGACCAGCGCCGTCATGTCAACCGGTCCGAGATCGACCGTCGCCCTGTCCAGTTGAGCCACCTCCAGCAGCCGCTCCACCAGCAGCGAGGCATACTTGACCTGTACCTTGGCTGCCATGATGCCCTGTTCGTACTCGCCCGTTTTCATGGCGACATCGAGGGATGACGAAATGCTGGCGAGAGGCGTTCGCAATTCGTGGCTGGCATCCTGTGTGAACTGCTCCAGGCGCTCCTGCGACTCGTGGATGGGGCGCAGGGTGTAGCGGGAGAACGAAAGACCGAACACGTAAGCCAAGATTCCCATGACAAGCGTTGTCAGCATCAAGTTCAGCAGTTTCCACGCTGCCTCGTGGGGCCCACGGCCTGTCGGTCCTGCGAACTGTACGTACCCGACAATGCGGCCATCGCACCGGACCGCCTTGGTAACGACCAGGTACCGTCCAGTGTCAAGGGAAAGCGGCGCAAACGGGTCGACGGTGCCCGCTTCAACCCCGGCGAACAAGCCTCCCGCATACAGCACCGTGCCGTCCGGGGCAAGGATGCGGGTGTAGGCTCGCACCGTCGCAGTCATCAGCGAACCCGCGGCAGCAATATCTGATGCCACTGCGCCACCCTCCAGCACCTTGTCGATCTGAACATTCAGATCCTGGCGCACCCGGTAGGCCAACAATGCCACGTCTGCTACCGTGAACATGACACCGCTGACCAGCACGAAGACACAGACCAGGCGCGTAAACTTCATCGCCAGCCGCTGTTCCACACTGAACCTGGCGTTGAGCCTCTCCTCAAGATCGCGGCGCCGTTCTTTGAGCGATTGCCACACGGCTAGTCTCCCATCATGTACCCTTTGCCGGGTACCGTCACGATGATCTCCTTGCCCAGTTTGCGTCTCAGATAAGCAACGTGGACATCCACGGTCTGGGAGAACATCAACTCGTCGTATTCTCCCCAGACCAGCTCGATGATCTCCAGGCGTGTCTTGGCGATGCCGCGGTTGAGCGCAAGGAACTCCAGCAGAGCGTATTCGCGTGGCGCAAGCGACACGACCTGCCCGGCACGACGCACGGTGTGGCTGTTCGTGTCGATGTCGACCTCGCCGACAGCGATGACGGGGCTCCGGCTCTCACCGCCCCGGCGCAGCAGCGCGCGCATGCGGGCAAGCAGTTCCTCGAGGTCGAACGGCTTGGTAAGGTAGTCGTCGGCCCCGCTGTCCAGGCCGGCCACAACGTTCTGGTGGCCGGCTCGCGCCGTCAGCATGAGAATCGGCATACTCCGCCCGGCTTGCCGCAGCTGCCGGCAGACTTCCAGCCCGTCCATGCGCGGGAGGTTGAGGTCGAGAACGACGAGAGCATACTCCTCGGTCAGCCCCTGGTGCAGCCCCGTCTCACCGTCAAAGGCAAGGTCGACGCTGTAGGACTCCGTCTCCAGATACCGCTTGATGTTCCGGGCAAAATCCTGCTGGTCCTCAACCACAAGAATGTGCATTCGTCTCTCCTCTCACACCTGTCATTGTACCAGCATGCCCTAAGAACGGATTAAGGCGGTGCGCCTCGACGATCGGAGCCGTGTCAAACCGCCCACGCCAGGCTTGGTCCGTCAAGCGCCAGCAGACCAAGAGCCTTGGTTGAATTCTCTTCACGATTGGAGACAATGGTGTCAGGATGCGATCCACCACCGAACCGCGTGAGGTGGACTGCCCCTGTGGTCACAGTGTCCGGTCGTATGCGGTCACCAGACTCGGTCGAACAGACTGCTTGCCGTGCATTTGTTGAGGAGGTGTGCCATGATCGCACGATTGATGTGGTTTGTGGCCCCCGATGTCAACCGCGTCGGGCCATTTCTGTACTTCGCGCCACAGCTTCTTCTCGGCGTGGCACTGCTCGTCCTGTACGACGTCGCCCTGTGGGGCACAGACCGGCTCCTGAAGCATACGCACCAGCCACGCACGAGCCTGACGTATCTCCTGCTGGACTACATCGTGTTCTTCGAGGTAGCCGGGTGGGTAGCAGTGTTCGGCCAGCACCCTTGGGCACTGCTGGTCGCCATGCCCCCGAGTCTGGCCGCCTTCCTCCTGGTCCGCCTGACCCCGGCGGTGGTTCGCGCCCGACGGACTGCTGCTCCAGACGAACGCCGCCGCGCGTGGCGAACCGTCATCGGCCCTGGAGGGTGCGTCCTCTGCCTGGCTGCCTTTGTGACGACAGCTCTGTGGCTCCTGGTATGGATCATGTTGACCATCAACCCTGAGTAGGTCGTGCGTTCGTTCTACTGACAGGTGCATGGCTTCCCCACTCGTGCAAAGCTGAACGAGCATCGATCCTGCAGAAACGCTCTCATGCAAGATGTCTGCGGGACTGCATAGCATCACCAAGGCGTCTCACTAGCGAACCTCGAACGCGGACATTCGGGAGGAAGCTAGCTCAGGAGAGGCACATCGTATTCGGACGAATACGGAAGGAGCGTAGCGTGAATCACAAGAGGGTATCCATCGTCATGGCGGTACTGGTGTTGTTCTCGCTCACCCTGTCTGGCTGTCAATCTGGGAATCTCTTCCCATTATCGGAACCCGGCACATACGATTATGGCATACACCTGAGTCATGACGTTGTCGATGCAACCCGGGATGACCGGAAGGTGAGCGTTCAGGTGTGGTATCCGGCCGTGACACCCGATGGGGCGACACCGAGCGACGGCAATTACAACTACGAGCCAGACCTCGGTGGTGCGCCCTACCCACTGATCCTGTGCTCGGCCAAGCTGGGGAGCTACTTTGGTTCTCACCTTGCCTCGCACGGATTCGTCGTGGCAGGCATCAATGAGCAAGATAGCCACGACCGTTGGGGCCCGTGGCTCATCGACTATCCCCTCGACATCCTCGCCGCATTGAATTACGTTGCATCCACGCCACTTGAGGGCCTGGAGGGGATGATAGACGCAGAACATGCTGGGGTGATGGGCTACTCGTTCGACGGCTACACGTCACTTGCCCTCAGTGGCGCACGTGTGGACCCTGGCTTCTACCTGTCGCAATGCGCCAAGGCCACCACCATGAGCCCGGCACTGCCATCATGGTGGATCAGCTATGTCAGCGACATGATGGGCGGTTGGGATGGTTTCGTCGCCCACGCCGGGTCGACCATCACGACGAGCGATGATGGGTTGTGGCAGCCGATGACGGACAAGCGGATCCGTGCCGTCATGCCCATGGCCCCGGAAGGTGCGTGGTTATTTGGCGAACGCGGCCTCGCCGCGGTAGACCGCCCGACCTTGATCATCGGTGCCACACTCGACGATATCAACATCTACGACGTGGAAGCCGCATACATCTATGAGCATCTGGGCACGCGCGACAAGTCCATGATCTCGTTTGTCGGCGAGGACCACATGATGATCTTCAACTCCCCCCCGAGAGATCGCATGAAGCACTTCGCAGTCGCGTTCTTCGGCTACCACCTGCAAGGGCGCAACAACTATGCCAGCTACTTCTCGAAGCGCTTCGTCACGGGGCGAACCGACCTGGCCTGGGGCGTGTACAGCGGCAAGTGACGCGTACAGATGGTACCGAGAACATCCTGTAAGATGATCGGCCCGTCTTTTGACGGCCTTCCATCTTGCCCAGTCCATTGATGACGGCACGGCGTTAGTGGCCGCCGTGTCCTCTACGTCCGCCGAATCGTCACGGATCGAGCGTCCGCATTCCATGTGACGTCCAACCCCGTGCTCTCGGCGACGAACCGCAGGGGAACGAACGTCCGGCCCGCGACGATCTCTGGTACTACCGTCGTGTTGGCCGCGTCGATAGGCGTCTTCCTGCCATCTACCTCCGCCTGTGCCTTGCCGATCCACAGCAGGACCGTGTGTCCGCCCAGCTTGACTGTCACCTTTCGCTCAACGGGATCCCATGTGATGTCTCCGCCGAATGCCTCACTGACTGCTCGGAGGGGCAGCATTGTCCGGCCCCCCTTGATGTACGGCGCAGCCTCGAGTTGCACCATCTGGTTCCCTGCCAGCATCGTCCTGTTCCCGATGACGAGGACGGCCGTGAAGGCGCTTTCGGTCCGCTTGACCGTTATGACCCCTGCAACGTCCCCGTGAACCGTGGGGATCGTCCAGATTCCCTTGTCCTTGTCATACGACCCGTGCGAGACGGTGACGTCGAATCCAGTATTCACCGTCACCTTGAAGACCGCCGACTGGCCGTCTTCGACCTCCTGCGTCGCGTCGCCGTCCAGGGACGCACCGACCTGCTCTCCGCCGATGCTGACGGAGACGTGGTACCGCACAACCGGCGACCATCGGTACACGCCGTTCGTCGCTCCGGCATAGACGACACCGTCGACGGTGTCAAGAGTCTTGATGGTGGCACCCCCCAAACCGGTCACCTCGTTGCTCCAGGTGAGTCCTCCATCGCCCGAGTAGAGTGCGGTCCCCGAACAAGCCACGAACAACTTGCTGCCGGACGCCGTGAAGGCATAGGTCTCTCGCCCCGACGTCACAGGGCTCAGGGCTTCCCAGGCCGTACCGTCGCCCTTCAGGACGCAGACTCCGCTATTTGTACATGCATAGAGACGCCCTGCAACCATGACCAGCCTGTTGACCGATGGAGAGACAAGTCCGTTGTTCACCGGTCGCCAAGTGGAGCCGTCGTCGTCCGACAGGAACACGCCATTGCCACTCGTCCCGGCGAACATTGTCCCGGCCTGCGACCCCGTGACAAGCGTGGTAACATAGGTGTCACCGATGAACGTCGTGGTCATCGCTTTCCACGTCTTCCCGTCGTCAACTGACCGGTACAGCGTCTTCCAGGCGCCTGCGTAGAGCGACGCGGACGGAAATCCCGTGACGAGAAACGACCGGATCGTATAGCCGGCACCAAGCACGTGGTTCCACGTTGTACCGCCGTCGGTTGAGCGGAAGATGCCTCCACTCCATGTTCCTGCGAGAATGGTCCCTGCCTGCGCGCTCGTCGCGTACACTTCATAGGCGAGGGCGCCCGTGGTCGCATTCTTCCACGTTGCGCCTGCATCCCCCGACACGTAGACGCCGCCATGAGTGCCGACCCACAGCTTCGTCTGGCTCGCCTGTTGCACGCTGAGCGACTCTACGACGAGGCCTGTCATCCCCGTGCTGGCAGGGGTCCAGCTCAGACCTCCGTCTGTGGAGTGATACATGCCGGCTCCACCGGCTGCCACCCACACCGATTGTGCCGACTGAGCAAGGATCGTCTCCGGTCTGATGTCCCCGATGCTGCTGTTGCAGAGAACCCACGTATCGCCGAGGTCAGAGGACCGGAACAGTCCCTTCTGGCTTGAGCTCCCGGCATACACGACCCTGGGGTCGTCGGCGGCGACACCTACACACCTGAATGAGCCAAGACCAACAAGGCTTCCCCCCAACTTGATCCATTCGGCGTCGGGCGACGTTCTCCGATAGAGGCCGCCGACCGCTGCAGCGAACACGGTCGACCCGCTGAACGCAAACCGTACGACGCGTGTCGACGTTCCGGACGATACGTGCCACGGGTTCCAGTGAGCCCCGCCGTCGGTCGATGTGAGAGCCCCTGTTTCCGTCCCTAAGCAAACGATGCCGGGCGAACCCGGTCCGACTGCCAGCGCATAGACGTATGTTCCGTCCGGAAGGGCAGCGCAGGCCGACCACGTGTCACCGCCATCCGTCGTGCGCGTGATGCTGCTCCCTCCGGTCGCATACACCGTCGATGCCGACCCGGGGTCCGCCGCCATGTGCAGGATACCCGTGCCGGCGCCCTGGCTGGCGACCTTCCAGGATGCGCCGCCGTCTGTCGAACGGAATACGCCTCGCCCGTAGCTCCCCGCAAACAGCACGCCCAAGGGCGTCACTACGACCGAACCCATGCGCCATGAGTCGACGCCGGCGTTTGCAGGCATCCAGTGCGCTCCGTCAGTCGAGCGGAAGATGCCGTTCCACCAGTCGACCGCCACGAGAGTCGACGCCGATGAAGGAAGGGCGACGATCTCCTGGATGTCACCACCGTAGGCTGGAAGTAGCTCCCAGCGACCTGCTGGCGTAGCCGCTCGTAGCGGAGAGGAAATGGACGCGACGTACTGACCGAACGCAAAAACGAGAGCAAGCAGGATAGCACATGTTCGGCGTGTCCGGGTTGACATACTCCACCTCCGTGGTTGTTGTGAGTCATTGTACGTAGTGACTGGTATTGTCAACCCGATGCGCACGTCTGTGCAGGTACCTACAGAAAATGCTCGTCGACGCGTGAAACTACTACACCATCACCGCCCTGGCGAAGCTGAAGTAATCCTGCCGCGTGCGGCCCACGATGATGTGGTCGAGGACACGGACGCCGACGTACTTCAGGGCCTGGATGATCTTGTTGGTCGTGTCGATGTCCTCCTCGGAGGGATCGCACTCTTATCTGGAGTGACATGCTGCGCCCCCTCTGGACGACGAAATGTGAGACGTACTGAACATGACACCCGCCCCGGGGCAAAACCAGTCCATCCTGTCACTGACTGGAAAGGCAGCCCAGATGCTACTGCAATGTTTCTGTTGACATTTCTGCACATCACGACTAGTCTGGATAACAGGTATTCCTCTCATCGGTGGTCCGGTGATCGATTGGTCGAATGCGGCCGTGCTGATGCGGCAGGCTGGTGTAATTAGCTGAAGGTCCTGTCGTCCGGTCCCGGTTTAGTAGCGCGAGGAGCTCGAAGCTCGCCAGCGGAGGGGGTGGTTCCGTGAACAAGCGCATGTTGTGGTCACGTATCTTGAGTGTCATCGGGCTTGCCGTGATGGCAGTCGGTGTTCTCGCGCTGGTCCGCCTGCTTCGGGTGCGGCGCGGTGGACTACCTATCGACGGTCTTTGGGTCTTTCTTCTCGGAGGCTGGCTGGTGACACTCGGCGCCTTTCTCGGCAGGAGTCGCTACCGCAGGCTCCTGTATCTGGCCCCTGGGCTGACGATCTCCGGTCTGATCGCGGTCTTCTTCATAGCCATGATGTTTTTTGAAACACAGAACCCTCCATGGTGGACGTATGCTGCCTTCGCATGGCCTATCTGCGGTGGGATCATGAGCTGTGTGGGTGCCGTGCTTGTCATCGTCGAGTCCTTCCGCAGACCGGCTGTCCCCCAGGACGGTGCCGGGTCGGCATAGATGCGGGAGCGATCGTTTCTTCCAGGAGGTGGTTCCATGAACAATCGCACGCTGTGGTCACGTGTCCTCTGCCTTGCCGGCATCGTTGCGATTGTCCTCGGTGTTGCCGTGTTTCGCCCCGGAGGCGAACTCCGTCGTCAATACATGCACGTGCTGTGCACGTTGTCTGGGAGTTGCCTGGCGGCACTCGGCGCTTCTCTCGGGAAGAGCCACTACCGCAGATTCCTGTATATAGCTCTTGGAGTGACCGTGTGCGGTCTGATCTCGCCATTCCTCCTCTGGGCCCTCCACTCGGACTATGGCCCACGGTGGGCATTTGCCGAGTACCTCTATCCCATCGCTGGGATCATGAGTCTTGTGGGTGCCGTGCTCATCCTCATCGAGCCCCTCAGCGCATCGATGGAAGCTGCGCTGGAACGCGTCCCGTTGACCACGCGTACGCGACGGTCAAGCACAGTAAACATCGTCGGGCTTGCCGTGATGGCAGTCGGGGCCATCGCCCTTCTCGGGGGCGTTTTTGCGTTTGGCCTGTTTGGCACCGTACTCTCGCTCGCGCTCTTCTTTCTTCCTGGACTCGGAAGCGGACTGGTGGCACTCGGCGCTCTCCTCGGCAAGAGCCGCTACCGGAGCTTCAT
Organism: Caldisericota bacterium; assembly: GCA_026390195.1. Classification (GTDB taxonomy): domain Bacteria; phylum Caldisericota; class Caldisericia; order Cryosericales; family Cryosericaceae; genus Cryosericum. Next base: position 3,454 of record JAPLGK010000008.1, on the reverse strand, counting down.
GTACTGTGCTTTTCTGATAACGCTGTGCGGTACGATCGGAGCATTCGACCTGGTTGGCGATTTCGAATTCTCCGCCGTCGGATGGCGGGCATATACCGCCCCCGCATATCCCATCGGTGTGATCATGAGTTGTGTGGGCGCCGTGCTTGTCATCGTCGATTCCTTCGGTGGACCGCCTGTCCCCAAGGACGACGTCGAGAGGAATACCAATTACCTTTCCTCTTAGGCCCCCTATCCGTTCTGCTGACAGAACTACACCATCCCAGCCCGGGCGAAGGAGAAGTAGTCCTGGCGGGCACGGCCCACGATAATGTGGTCCAAGACGCACACGCCGACATATTTCAGCGCCTGAACGATCTTGTTGGTGGTGTCGATATCCTCTTTGGAAGGATCGCACTCTTATCTGGAGTGACACGCTGAACCCCTTCTGCGCTACGAGGCGTAAGGCGTACCGAACGTGACATCCATTTCTGGTCAGAAGCAGCACATGTAGTTTCTGACTGGACAAGCAGCCTGGATGCGAGTGCCCTGTTTCTCTTGACATTTCCGCGGATTACGGTTAGTCTGCATGATAGGTAGTCTTCTCGCCGGTGGTCCGGTGACCGATCGGTTGAATGCGGCCGTGCTCGTGCGGTGCTATGGTCTCTACGTGTCTATCCGTTCCGAATCCAGCGGAGTTCTTGATAGAGGGATTCCAACGTCTGACAAGTCTCTCAGGAAGGGATCAGTCTTGGAATGAGGGAGGAGGATGAAGAAGTGATACTCATGGAGACTAGAAGTGGAAGGAAGTTGGCAATAATCGGGACAGTGTTTCTGCTTTCTTTCACCCTGTTTAGTTCTCTCTTCATAGGGGTTGGCTTTGCCGGAGGGGTTCTTTTCGGAGTTGACGTTGACCCACTGCCCTTCCTAAGGCTCAATCTGATTGTAGGGTGGTTGCTTCTCTTCACTGGCCTGCTGATGCTTACTGAAGGACTTGAGAGAGGACCTATTCATGTGGCTCTGCTTGCAGAATTCAGTGCTAGTACGATATTGTACATTGTGCTTTTTGCGGGCACAGAGACTTCACTGCTACATTACTTACCGTTCTTCATCTTCGTGGGAATCCTTATGCCGGTTCTGCTCTTCAGACTCGGGATTGCATTCAATTCTGCTATTTCGCGAATAGGTGGAGTCTTTCTTTTCGTTTCTACAATTCTCTTCTCGCTCACAGAATACTTGCCCGAAACCCTGCATTCCTCGCAGACTGTTGTATCAGTAATCAGTCAATCCGTCGCAGCAATAACGTACGTTATCGTTCTCTTGGGGTTCGTTTTACTAAAGGTACCTGCGGGAGAGCAAGAGCTGTATACGAGAGAACAGAAGAGACGACCGTTGAGACACTCATGGCTTGGTGTAGCCTCGTTCATGATATCCGTGCTTGTAACGATACCGACGGCTTATCTGCTAAGACGTAACCTGCCGTTCTATCCTCTCCGGCTGAGTACAATCATGTTTGTCTTCGTACCTTCGGCGCTAAGTCTTGTTGGAATCAGTCTTGGGATTGCTGGAATGGGTGTGAGCAATCAGAAGACGATTCTTTCAACGCTCGGCGTAGTCTTCAATGGAATACTGTTGGGGATAACGATGAGTTCAGCGCTATCCATAGTTGCCCTGTAGCGTGTTCTGACGGTCTCGGGTTGGTGCAGCCGTTTCCGGTTGGACGTCTCAAGCTGTCTGAGGATTACTCTTGAGATCTTGAATAGCAGAGCAATGCTACCATTGGGACTTGTCATCGGCAATCTCGGCTGTGCCATGCCGTGAGAGAGAACCACGAGAACGATAGCTGCAGGGCATGCAAAATCGGGAGAGAACAATGAGGAAATTCATCCGCGCCATATTGATTCTGGTCTCCGTCTTCTTGCTTGCTAACCTTGTATCCCTTCTTGCTATGGTGAATGCAAGAACCCCTGCCGGGCAATGGATAGCTATGAACGATGGATTGGATTTCGACGGTGGGACGGTCTATTCTCTGGCCATTGATCCCACAGATGCCAAGGTAATCTATGCGGGAACAGATAGTGACGTGTTCAGGTCAACAGACGGCGGCGAAAACTGGAGTGGAATGAAAGACGGGTTCACGGATGCTTATCCCCGCTATGTTGCAGTTGACCCTGCACACACCCAGACGGTCTATGCTGGAGGCAAAGGCGTAATTAAGTCAACAAATGGCGGAACGTCATGGAGTCGAATCAACAACGGACTGACAGATACCGATGTCTATTCTCTTGAGATTGACCCCACAAATACTCAGACAATCTATGCAGGAACACTAGATGGCGTCTTCAAGTCAACAAATGGTGGCGCAAACTGGAGTGAAGTGAATACGGGGCTAACGGATACTATTGCAGACTTCCTTGCAATTGATCCAACGAATACTCAAGTGATATACACGGGTCGCTTCGGCGTATTCAAGTCTAAGAATGCCGGAATTTCGTGGGCCAAAATGAACAACGTATTGGCGGATGCTTGGCTCTATTCTCTTGCCATTGATCCAACGAATACACAAGTAATCTATACAGTGGGACACGTTTGTGGCGTATTCAAGTCAACGGATGGAGGAGCCTCATGGATTCGCAAAGGATTATCACCATACGGTGTCTCATCTCTTGCCATTGACCCAACGAACACCCAAGTGATTTACGCGGCGACCAGCTATGGCGTTTTCAAGTCAACAAACGGCGGAACGTCATGGACTCGCACGAGCAAGATGAACAAGGTCTTCTATGATCGGGTTCGCTACTACGTCGGTCACAGCTGTGTCGATCTTGTTATTGACCCTACAACCTCGACTGGGATCTTCCGCTCAACAGACGCAGGAGACCACTGGCAGGCGGCCTCGACTGGCCTCACGGATCAGTCTGTCTCCTCTCTCGCCGTCGACCCGCGGACCCCCGCGACACTGTATGCCGGGACCTCGACTGGGATTTTCCGCTCAACAGACGCGGGAGACCATTGGCAGGCGGCCTCGACCGGTCTCACGGGTGACGATGTCTCCTCTCTGGCAATGGACCCCAAGACTCCGACGACCCTGTACGCGGGGATCGGGAGCGACGTCTTCCGTTCCACGGACGCGGGAGACCACTGGCAGGTGGTCCGGACTGGCCCTACGGGTCAGTTTGTCGCGTCTCTTGCCATCAACCCCATCGCTCCCACAACTCTATACGCGGCGACCGCCCGCGAAGGCGTCTTCCGCTCCACGGATGCGGGAGACCACTGGCAGGCTGTTTCGACTGGCCTCACGGACCAGTCTGTCCTTTCTCTTGCCATTGACCCGCTGACCCCTGCGACCCTGTACACGTTGACCTACCGAGGCGTCTTCCGCTCCACGGATGCGGGAGACCATTGGCAGGCGGCCTCTACCGGTCTCCCGGATCAACAGCTGTCTGTCCTTTCTCTTGCCATTGACCCGCTGACC
>JAPLGK010000016.1 GCA_026390195.1 Caldisericota bacterium | reverse complement strand
GCCGTCTGGAATGCATTCATGCCATTCGTTCCTTCTCTGGCAGCAACTGCCGCGCTTCTTGTTCTCATCGCAGTGGCCGGCATCGCCATCCGGATGCGTCGCGACCGAGTGTTTCACGGAGCAACGCTGCGTTCCATCGACACCATGGATGGCACGCAATTCGAGGAGTTCCTGGCAGTGCTGTTTGTCCATCTGGGCTACCATGTCCAGCATGTCGGCATGAGTCATGACTTCGGTGCCGACCTGGTGCTGACGTCGCCCCGTCAGCGCATCGTCGTGCAGGCAAAGAGGTACACCGGCAACGTCGGCATCGGCGCTGTTCAGGAGGCTCTGGGAGCTGTGCAGTACTACCGGGGCACGCATGGCATGGTCGTCGCGAGCGGTAGGTTCACTGAATCAGCCCGAGAGCTGGCGGCAAGGTCGGGGGTCGAACTGTGGGATAGACAACGGCTTGCAGCCGCTATGGCGAGGATGGCGGGCAGAGGCCGTGAAGTCGGGCGGAAACCTGCCTACAATAAACATGAGGAGTGAGCCATGAAGATAGCGACGTGGAACGTGAACTCAGTGCGCGCTCGTCTGCCTGTTGTCCAGAGGTGGCTACAGGAGTCACGGGTGGACGTTCTTGCCATGCAGGAGACCAAGACGGTCGACGAGACATTCCCTGCTGCAGAGTTCAAAGCACTGGGATATCAGGTCGCTATGTCTGGTCAGAAGACCTACAACGGCGTTGCTATTGCGTCCAGACTGTCCATCTCCAGTGTCGTCAAGGGCTGGGTCGGCAATGACCCGAGCCGGGTTCTGGCAGTGGACGTCGGGGGCGTGACGCTGATCGACGGGTATCTGCCGCATGGCGGCGAACGTGGCGACGAGGCATTTCTGCACAAACTACAATTCTTCCAGGAATTCCGGAACTATCTTGACACCGCATACTCCAGAGAGCATCCCCTGCTTTTCATGGGTGATTTCAACGTGGCCAGGGATCCCCAGGACGTCTGGGCTCCTGAGGAGATGCAGGACGCCATCGGCTTTATGCAGGAGGAGCGTGAGGCGCTCGAGAACCTGCGCGGGTGGGGATTCGTCGACCTTTTCCGCAAATTCCACAGCGAGCAGCAGTTTACCTGGTGGGACTACCGCATGAACATGTTCAAGCGCCGCATGGGCATGCGCATCGACTATGCCTGGGGTTCGGAGGCGCTGTCCGTGCGCGTCACCGACTGCATGGTCGACGTCGAGCCGAGGCGCTGGGAAAAGCCGTCAGATCACACTCCCGTCGTCGTCACCATCTCGTGATTGCGGGGTAGGTCGCACGATTTGCGCCAATCAGGAGGGTATGATGAATATGGGAGTACTTGACAGTAGTCTGCGCGAGATACTGGACGCTGTTTCGGACGGCGTGTACGTGACGACCGGGGAGCGCGAGATCGTCTTCTGGAGCAAGGGGGCGGAACGCATTACCGGCTATTCGTCTGACGAAGTTCTGAACAGCCACTGCTACGACAACATCCTGGTTCATACCGACGTCCTCGGCAAGAACCTGTGTTTCGACGGGTGTCCAATGCAGAAATGCATCGAGACCGGCGAGCGGCAGGAGGTCAAGGAGGTCTTTCTCAAGCGGAAAGACGGAGAGCGGTTGGCTGTCTACGTCAAGGCGTCGGTTCTGCAGGTCGGAGATGAACGGTGCGGCGTGGAGATATTCGGCGAACTTCAGTCTGTGGCTGGAAGCGCGCTTGCAGAGAGGTTGAAGCGATTATCTGACGTGTCGATCGTCGACGAGCTGACCGGTCTCTACAATCGGCGCTACATCAACACGATTCTGGACCAGCAATATGAGCTGTTCAAGCGGCATTTCCAGCGGTTTGGGCTTGTCATAATTGATGTCGACAAGTTCAAGAACATCAACGACAGCTTTGGACATCTGGCGGGAGACGAAGCACTGAAATTCGTCGCCTCTGTTCTGCAGCGGGCGATGCGCTCGATGGATTTCCTCGCCCGTTTTGGCGGCGACGAGTTCATCATCGTGTGTCCGCTTATCGAACTCGAGGGAGTTGAGAAACTCAGCGAACGGATGGTCGAGCTCGTCCATCACTCGGTCCTGTCATCGCAGGAGGGCCAGAAGAATGTTATCGAGATCTCCGTTTCGGTCGGAGGGTCGATGGTGGACTACAAGGACAAGTCAGCCGCCGACGTCATCGCACGAGCGGAGGAAGCGTTGTACCGGGTCAAGCGGGACGGGGGCGATTGGCACGCCCTGGGCTAGGACTGTTTCCTGAACATCTCATTGCGAAGGGCCGGATATGACGTCCGGCCCTTCGCTTCGGCACGATCTGTGCCTATCTCAGAGGTCTAGTACGAGCCGAGATACTTTCTCTGCTCTTCGGTCAGCGTGTCGATGGACAGGCCACGGGATGCAAGGAATGCTCTCGATGCCATGTCGTCGATCGCCTCCGGTACGTTGATGAGTTCCTTGGGGAGGGACTCCTGGTGTCTGACCAGGTATTCAGCCGACAATGCCTGCAACGCGAATGTCAGGTCCATGACCTCGATGGGATGCCCGTCGGCGCATGCCAGGTTGACAAGGCGCCCCTCGCCCAGGACATAGAAGTGCTTGCCGTCGGAAGCATACTCCTCGATGTTGTGCCGGACTTCGTGGTGCTGGGGGTCCTTGTTCCGCAAGTGTTGAACGTCGACT
>JAPLGK010000170.1 GCA_026390195.1 Caldisericota bacterium | reverse complement strand
TCTCCTTGTCGAGTGTCAATCCAAGGTCCGTTCCGCAGTTGCCACATATGCCGTCTGTGACGAAGGACAGGTCCAGTGGACGAGCCGTCCGGTCGACGACGACCGAATAGCAGTTGGGACACATCGTATTATTGAAGAAATGCCCATGGCAGTTGCTTAGGTAGACGAAGCCCACGTGCTGTTTTCGCCCAGATTCTACAAGGTTTTCGAGAAAAGGCATGACAGGTCCATGGTGAATCGTGAAACCATGTTCAGGCGCGACGGCCCTGAGGTGAAGAGGGATTCCCCTTCGAAGGTCTTGGGCGATCCACGCGAGCATGGCAGAGAACTCCTGTTCCTGGGCTGCAGTGTCCCGTGCGATATCAAGCATGAGTTCGACGTGAATCCCTGCGTCGACGGCACTTTCTACGAGGACTCGACTGCTCTCGAGGACACCGGCCGGGCTTCCCAGTGTCCGGTACGTTTCGTCGGCAAAACCCTTGAACCTGACAAGCAATGCATCTACCGTTCCAGGTGAGTCGCGCAGAAGGTCCGCCGTGACCCCGCCGTTCGTTGCCACGGCAACCTTCTTGCCTGCCTCGTGAACCTTTCGGGAGCACTCGACGACATTGTCCCAGTGCAGCGAGGGTTCACCGCCGCTCCAGACCACGCCGGCGAACCCGGGCTCGCTCCCGAGTTTCTCCACGGCGGCGGCGAGCCTGGCAGGGTCGTAGGGCGACCAGTCCTGTGAACGCGCCAGCAGCGGGCGGTCGCAGTACGGACACCATAGGGGGCATCCAGGTACCTCCAGGACGAGCACCGAATCGCCGGGAAGATAGTGATAGAGAGGCACTTCCTCGATCTCGGAAACATATGGCTGCCCGAGAGGACTGGAAAACCTGTCAAATCTCATGATTCCTCGCTAACGTAGTGAAATCGCATTTCTGGCTTGTGGCCCGTGTGCGGGCAAGGTCGGTGGAACGCCACAAAGGACACCCTCGCGGTGTCCTTTGTGGCGAACATGAGGCGCACAAGGCAATCATAGAGACCCCAGGCCGACGATGCAGCCCTCAGATACGTATGCCGGTCTTGGCTTGAGCTTCGACCATTTCCATGCCGAGGTCCAGAGCCTTCATGTTGAGGTCGAGGAACTGCTTCTTGACGTGCATCGCGACTGCCGTGCGGAGTGTCTCGACGCCCACGATGGCCGTCAGACCCTCGATGATACCGAGAAGGACGATGTTCAGTCCAAGCTCGGACTCCAGCCTGCTGATAAGGGTGCTGCGTATGGGAAGGGCCAGCAGGCCCCGGCAGTTCTCCTCGTCCAGGAAGTCGGGGACCGACATTACTGATGAATCGATGACGACCTTGGTCTTCCGGCTGATCCCTCCGCCGTACTGCTTGAGCCCCTCGTTGGTCATTGCAGCGAGCAGATCCGGATCGGTGACTTTGGGATAGGCGATATGCTTGTTCGAGATGACAAGCTCGGCCTTAGTCGTTCCGCCGCGGGCTTCTGCGCCATATACCTGACTCTGAGTGACGATCTTTCCTTCCATGATGGCAGCCTCCGCGAGGATGATAGAACC
>JAPLGK010000130.1 GCA_026390195.1 Caldisericota bacterium | reverse complement strand
GGCGGGGCACAGCCCGCGCGACGTGAAGAGTATTGCTATTCAACGGGAGCGGGCTCTCGGCCAGGATACCTGGGACGTTGAGGCGCTTGCCGACCAGGAGCAAGCCTGCACGGCGTTTGCCAATGCCGGCGGCACTGTGCTGAACGTGCAATCCTTGCCATTCGACGAGATCTTCCTGCGGTTTGTGGAGGCGTGACGTGAAAGCACTGATGTGGAAAGAGCTGCGGGAAAACCGCATGAAGATGATCATAGGATGTGTGCTGCTGTCTGTGATAGGAGTCGCCGTCTCCATTGCGTATCGTTTCTTCGAGGGGGGCATTCCCGGCATCGGCCAGATTCCACCGGAGTATATGGATCTGATCAAGAAGCTGTTACCGGACTTCAGTAATGTGAATGCGTATCTGTATTCCCAGTGGTTCAGCAAGAACCTGCAACAGGTGGGCGCTATCCTCGCAGTCGTGCTGCTGGGTAGCGCGGTCGCTGGCGAGCGGGAACTGCACACCGCCATCTTCCTGTTCTCGCGGCCTGTCAGCCGTGGCATGATCCTGGCATCCAAGGTCATCGTCCTGTTTGGAGGACTCGTGCTGGCAGTGCTGGTCTCCACGGGAGGGGCAGTCTTGGGCGCCGCCATCATCGGCAAGGCGCCCCAGCCTGGATTCGTGCTGACCGCGACGCTGCACAGTGTTGTCGCGCTTCTCACATTTGCGTCTCTTGCGACACTGCTCTCAGTGCTCGTGCCGGACCGCGTGAAGGCGATGCTCTTCTCGGGGGGTATTATCATCGTGCTTTCGGTCGCGGGTCAGTTCAAGCCTCTTCGCTGGCTCAACCCGCTGGCGCTCTTTGGGAGTTCCGCCCTCATTCAGCACCCCGCACCGCAATTCGTGCCCATTGTCGTCGGCGTGATTCTGAGCGCCTGCATGCTGTGGGTCTCGTATCGCGTGCTGCAGCGGCAGGAGTTCTAGCTCTGCTTCTATTCGTTCCCAGGACGCCCCGGTGTTGCATGCCGAGGCTTTTTTCGGTTTCCGCTATACCTGCGTCTGGTTTTGCCTACAATGGACATGGAACCACGGGGCTGGGAAGGGTACGTATGCACTCCCGCCACTGACACGGAAACGATGGAGGAACTCATGACACGACCGAAGCACACGCTGCGCTCCATCACGGCGCAGGATCTCTATGCACTTCAGCTTCTCACGGACGTCCGCCTCTCGCCGGATGGCAGGCGCGTCGTCTATGGCGTTCAGCGGGTGGACAAGAAGACGCAGAAGAAGTACGCGAATCTGTGGATGGCATCCACAGACGGTTCTGGCGAGCGCCAGTTTACGCAGGGAGACCAGACAGATGCATCCCCAAGGTGGTCGCCCGACGGACGGACTCTTGCATTCCTGTCGTCGCGCAAGGAAGGCGAGAGCGCGCAGGTCTATGTCATCACTGCTGACGGCGGGGAGGCGCGTCGCCTTACGGACCTCAAGGGCGACATCTCCAGGCTGACATGGTCACCTGATGGCAAGAGCCTCCTGCTGGAGTTCACCCGGAAGGACCAGGAAGCCATCGACCGCGAGGCGGACGAGAAGAAGAAGAAGCTGGGGGTCGTATCGCGTCACTACAGACGCCTGTTCTACCGCGGAGACGGCCAGGGGTGGCTCGGCCATGAACGGGCCCATCTGTGGGTCGTCGATATTGCCAAAGGCCGGGCGAAGCAGCTCACGTCGGGCAGCGTGTATGACGAATACGACGCATCCTGGTCTCCGGACGGCAAGTCGATCGTTTTCTGCAGCAATCGAAGCGACGACCCAGACCTCAAACCGGACCTGGTTGATATTTATGTCATGCCGGCAGCTGGCGGTGATATGAGGCTTATCAAGACGCCTCCAGGGTGGAATGATGCGCCGGTCTTTTCGCCCGACGGAAGCACGATATGTTATGTTGGCCCGAGGGGTTGGAACGAATGGTGGCAAAACGTCGAGCTGTGGGTTGTTCCTGCCGACGGGAAGGGAATAGCACGCAGCGTGACCAGGCCGTATGACATCTCACTCACATGCTCGACCTTGAACGACGTAGGGGGAGGGCTTCAGATGCCTCCCGTGTGGTCAGCAGACGGCAAGGTGGTGTACTTCCAGATTTCCGAGCATGGGAGCACCAAGTTGATGGCCGTCGTCGTCGACGAGGGGACGCTCTATACAGTCATCGACACTCCCGGCAGTGTCGGCACGTTCACCGTCGACAATC
>JAPLGK010000025.1 GCA_026390195.1 Caldisericota bacterium | reverse complement strand
GTCGGTACGGCGAGAACCCCAACCGTCTTTACATGCATCACCAGTTGCAGGTCATCGTCAAGCCTCCCACCACCGACATCCAGGATACATACCTGCGAAGTCTCTATCTGCTCGGTCTCAAGCCGGCCGAGCACGACATCCGGTTCGTCGAGGACAACTGGGAGACGCCAGTACTCGGGGCCGCGGGCGTCGGGTGGGAAGTCTGGCTCGACGGCATGGAAGTAACGCAATTCACGTACTTCCAGCAGGCAGGCGGCCAGGAAGTCCCCGTTGTTGCAGTCGAGATAACGTACGGTCTCGAACGGCTCGCTATGTTCGTTCAGGAGAAGAAGAACGTCTACGAACTGGAATGGCACGAAGGCGTCACCTATGGAGACCTGCGACAGCAGGTCGAGCGGGAGAACAGTATCTACTCCTTTGAGCAAGCCGACATCGAGGCACTTGTCACGATGTTCGACCTCTGCGAAAAAGAGTCCCAACGCATGATCGACAAGAGACTCATTACTCCTGCCTACGAGTACCTCCTCAAATGCTCACATACGTTCAACGTCCTTGACGCCCGTGGCACCGTCGGGGTTTCTCAGCGTATGGCCTACCTTGCCCGCGTCCGCCGTCTTGCATATGGCTGCGCGAACCTCTACCTGGAGAACGAAAAACCATGAGTGACCTGCTGATCGAGATCTTGACCGAGGAACTTCCGGCACGTTTCGTGGACAGCGCTCAGGCGCAACTGGTCGAGCATGTCACAACACACCTCGACGAGTCCTTCATAGGGCATGAAGATGTTCGTGGCTTTTCCACGCCACGGCGACTTGTCGTCCTCGTTCAGAAGGTCAAGGAGCAGACGGACACTCGTACAACTGAAGTGAAAGGCCCGGCCAAGGCGTCGAGCTATGACGCTCAGGGAAATCCCACGCCAGCCCTGCTCGGTTTCTGCAGCGGACAGGGCGTAGATCCTGCACACACGTACGCTGTGGACGTCGCCGGCAAGTCATACGTCTACGCCCAGAAAACGGTTGCGGGGCAGAAGTCCTCGGAGCTCGTCGAGGCCTTTCTCCCTCGCCTACCCCACGAAGTCACGTTCCCGAAGATGATGCACTGGGAGCAGTCCGGGTTCCAGTTTGCGCGCCCCATTCGCGGATTACTGGCGCTGCTTGGCGCTGAAGTCCTTCACTGGGAAGTAGCCGGAGTACAGAGCTCGAACACGACGTTCGGCCTCCGCGTCGGTAAGCCGAAACCAATCACAGTGACATCACCGGAAGACTATATGCGACGGCTGCGCGAAGCATTCGTCATCGTGGACCCCGCCGAACGCCGCCGCCTGATCGAAAAACAGGCAGACAAGCTGTTGAAGCCTCTTGGCTTCAAGCTCGGAGACAATATGGGCGATTTGCTGGACGAGGTCGTGAACCTCGTCGAATACCCGTCCGTCTTCCTGGGAGACCTCCCGAAAACTGCTACCGAGCTCCCCGAGAGCGTCGTCCGTTCTGTGCTCCAGCAACAGATGCATTCCTTCCTGGTGTACGACCAGAACGAGAACGTCGTTCCACACTTCCTGAGCGTGCGCAACGGGCTTACCGACTTCATCGACATCGTGCGACGAGGCAATGAGAGCGTCGCCAATGCCCGTCTTCTGGATGCAGCCTTCTTCATCCAGGAAGA
>JAPLGK010000181.1 GCA_026390195.1 Caldisericota bacterium | reverse complement strand
AGCCCTGTCTCGCGACGGACACGCACGGCTGACGCGCCGAACAGCTCCTGGTTCTCGGCGGTGGGTAGAATCCCGGTGATGCATCCCACGTTCGCCGCCAGACCAACGACCTCGACCCCCGTAATCCTCGATGCGGCAAGGACGAAGGAGGTCAGCTCCGACGTCGGCACGCCGTCGCGACGGTCTCCCATTTCGACCATCGCCAGGACGTCACAGGTCGTTCCCCTGGCCAGAGCGGCCTCACCCAGCGCTTCCATGGCACTCAGCTCCGACATAAATGCACGGTCCGTGATATGTGGAACCAGATGGATCTGTGAGCGCGGAGGCTGCCTGAGGAGCGTCAATTCCAGCACGCCGAACTCCTCCTGACGCAGACTGAGAAAGTCGTGGACGCGCGAGTCGCCGATGCTGTGAATGCCGCCGCGCATGAACGCCTGGACGATCTCGGCGTCGGACGTCACGCCTTTGGTGACGGCCACGACACCGAGTCCGTGCTCCTGACAGAGTGAGCGGACCTTGGCGGCATTGTCGGTCAGACAATCCAGGTCGACGACGACGCGCGGAAAACTACTCACTGCATGTACGCTCCTGTCGGCAGCGCTTGCTTGAGCCGGCAGCTCTGCGACACATTCAGTGTAGCTCTCCCATCAGCCATGGAAAGACCAGGCCCCGGCCCGACCCCTGCCTCCAACTTGCCCGGGGTCGCACAACACGAAACGAGATGGACGCCGGCCGGAGCAGGCGTCCATTAAGTTGGGCTGGAATTCCAGAAGGTCAGACGGTCTCGCGCTGAGCCTCGGTAACCATCGTGGTCTCGAGCCGTTCCGCGTCGATGCGTTGGACGGCAGCCTGAATGATGCGGCCGATAAGGTCCTCGTAGGAAAGCCCCATCAGTTCGGCCATGACAGGGATATCGCTCTTGCCCTTGGTTAGACCGGCCAGCGGGTTGATCTCGATGAACGATGGCTCGCCGTTTGCGTCGAATCGCATGTCGATACGGGCGCAGTCGCGACAATGCAGTGCCTTGAAGACGCCTATGGCCAAGTCGCGCACCTTGTGGTATTCGTCGGCAGTAAGGTCGGCCGGGCACTCGGGAACGAGGTACTTCTCCCAGTTGTGCTTGATCTCCGGCGTGTAGAAGAAATCCTGCTCGGTCCCACTCAGCAGCTTGAACGACATCACACCCAGAACCTCAGGCTCCCGGTTGCCGATGACGCCTACAGTAACTTCGCGGCCAGGCAGAAACTCCTCGATGAGGATGCTCGAGCCAGGATATGCTGCCAGCAGCACACCCACCTGGTTGCGGAGCTCGTCATCGCACGTGACCCGGGAGTTGTCGTTTATGCCCATACTGGAGCCCTCACGCGACGGCTTGACGAACAGCGGATACTTGGGGGCACCGGTCTGGATGATGGCCTCAACCTGAACAGGATTGTCCACGGACCAGAAGGCCGGCGTGTTGATGCCGTCCTGCATCAGCACCTGTTTGGTCATTGTCTTGTCGAGCGCCAAGGACAAGGCCAGAGTGTCGGAGAAGGTGTATGGGATCCCCATCATGTCGAGGATGGCCGGCATCTGCGACTCACGGGCACGGCCGAACAGTCCCTCGGCGATGTTGAAGACCAGGTCGACCGGCTGCCGTTTCAGGCGCGCGACGGCATCCAGTCCAAATCCCAGCCGCACAGGTTCGTGCCCGGCCGCGATAATGCCTTTCTCGATATTCTGAACCGTCTCCAGGGAATCAAACTCGTCCGCCCTGTCAGATGGGATTCCTTCTGCGATTGCGGCTTCAGTAGACAGATTGTAGGTAATGCCTATGCGCATGATACGTTCTCCTCGTTGTTGGATGGGTGATGAGTAAGGTTTTGCTCATGACTATCCAGCCCGACCATCGCCGAGGAGCGTAGCCAACGGCTGGAGCCGCCGCTCGTCAGAGGGGAGAATCAGTGCTAAAAGGCTG
>JAPLGK010000148.1 GCA_026390195.1 Caldisericota bacterium | reverse complement strand
GTCGTCAATGGCAAGAAAGACCTCATCGGTATCAGCATCCAGGCGGATTTCGATCTTGGCGACGCTGAGATGGCTGCAGATCTTGTCATCGCTGCCGTGCGCGAAGCCCAGGCGGAGGCAGACCGTCAGGCCGATGAGATCATGAAGAAGGTCACGGCCGGCATGCCCCATATTCCCGGACTCGGGTAAGCGGTGTTCCTGCCCAAGCGTTTCATCGAGGTTTCCGCCAGGCTGGGTAGTCTGCCCGGCATTGGACCGAAGGCCGCTGACAGGCTGGTGTTTTATCTCCTGGACCAGCCCGAGGACGATGTACGTGCCCTGGCTGAATCTCTGATGGCTGCGAAGCGCGAGATCACCTTCTGCAGCCGGTGCGGCAATTTTGCTCAAGGCGATCTCTGTGAAGTGTGCCAGGATTCGTCGCGAGACGCAAAGCTCTTGTGTGTTGTCGAGGAGATACGGGACCTCTCTGCCATTGAGAAAACCGGGGTCTACCGGGGTCTCTATCATGTTCTGCACGGCCGGATCGACCCGATAGCCCGTGTGGGACCCGGAGAACTGCAGCTCGACCGCCTTGTCGAACGAATACGGTTGGACGATGTGCGCGAGGCCATCATTGCGACAAATCCCAACTTCAACGGCGACATCACTGCGATGTACATCGCAAAGTTGCTGGCTGCATCGGAAGTGCGCGTTACACGCATTGCCACGGGTATTCCCAAGGGAAGTGACTTGGAGTTTGCTGACGTATTCACGCTGACTCAGGCGCTCGAGAAAAGAACGGACGTCCAAACCTGACATCTCACGTTTCCTGCTGTTTTTACTTGTGATTTGGCCGTATGCTGAGCAGGAAATCTGGGGCTGGTCTGCCACGTCCAGATAATCGTGAGCGAGGATCGAGTGCCGGGTCAGGCGACACAGGAGAGAGCAATGGGGGCACGGTCCAGATCATTGGTGACGACCTGTTTACAGCAGATCCCCAGCCTGTGGCGCGGGGCATTGTGGACAATGGCTCAAACGTGGTCCTTATCAAACTCAATGAGATCGGCGCGCTGTCCGAAACGCTCGATATGATAGGGATGACGGTCAGCAACAGTTGAAAGATCATCGTTTCTCACCGTTCGTGTGAGACATTGGACACATTCATTGCTGACCTGGTCGTCGGCCTCAACATTGGTCAGATCACGGCTGGGTCATTGTCGAGATGGGAGCGTATGGAAAAGCACAATCGGCTGCTGGAGATCGAGGACGATCTTGGCGGAGGTGCCCGGTTTACCGGCACGAGCGTTTTTGCTGGCAAATGCAATGTCTGCAGGTAGTGACGCGGTTTTTGAGGGTTTGACAAGCATCCATTTTGGCCTTATACTCAGAAACTGGTTTTCATTCATCCTTAATCTAGAGGGGTCAACATGGTGGACATGGACAAACACTTTGTAACAGAAATCACAGGTGAAACGGACGGACTCTCTGAGGTGAAGAACCTGCTTGAAACAGTCGAACAACCGATCATTCCGGCTGTTGACGTGGCAGAGGAAAAGACTCCAGAAGAAGCGGCCGCACCAGAGAAGGCCGAAGCCCAGACCGAACAGGTCGAGGCTGCAGGTGACGAGATCAAGGTGCCCGAGGTCGAGGCAGCTCTTGTCGCAGACTTGTCGCCCAAGGCCGGATATGCGCCACGCCTGCTGCGGCGTGGGGACGTCATTGACGTCTCCGTCGTCAAGCTTGAGCGTGACGGGGTCATGGTCAATGCCGGCGGAAAGGGAGACTACTATATCCCGCTCAACCGCTTGACTATGCGTACCGATGTGGCTGTCGGCGAAATTGCGCACGTTGGCGAAACGATGAAGGTGGCTGTCGTCAAGGAAGAGGATGAACAAGGTACGGCAGTCCTCTCCAAGCTGAAGGCTGATCAGGAAGAGGTCTGGACCGATGTCGAGAAGTACTTCGAGGAACAGACGATCGTCACTGCCAAAGTCACCAAGGCCATCAAGGG
>JAPLGK010000100.1 GCA_026390195.1 Caldisericota bacterium | reverse complement strand
CTACCTGGGCGTGCTCGTCGACGACCTCACGACCAAGGAGCTCATCGAACCGTACCGCATCACGCCCAGCCACTGCGAGTACCGCCTCATCCTGCGGGAGGATAATGCCGACCTACGCCTGACGCCTCTGGCCCACGAGCTGGGTATCATCGACGATGCCGCCTACCAACGTGTCGTGCACAAGCAGCAGGAACTGGACCGCCTCAAGGAGGTCCTGCGGGCCCATATGCTGAACCCGGACGGCCCGACGCTGGGGAGACTCGCCAACCTCGGCGCCGGTCCCATCAAGACGCCAACGTCGCTTGCCACGCTACTGAAACGCCAGGGCTTCTGGAAGAAGGACCTGGTCGCCCTGGCCCCCGACCTGGCAAGCGTCGACGACGAACTGCTGGAGGAGCTGGAGACGGAGATCAAGTACGAGGGCTACATCGTGCGCCAGCAGGCGAAGGTCCGCGACCTGTCCGACCTCGAGGGATATGTGGTTCCGCAGAAGGTCGACTTCGCGCTGGTGCCCTCCCTGTCCAAGGAAGGACGCGAACGCATGGTGGAGGCAAAGCCGCAGACGCTGGGCCAGGCCTCCCGCCTCAGCGGCGTGCGCCCCGCCGACGTCGCCGTCCTGCTGCACTACCTGCAGAACCGAAGACATGCTGCAAAGGAGTCGCCAGAAACTGATAGCGGGTCCTGATGGATCCTCGATTTCTGACAGGCGGCCGCCCCGGCACAACAGATGACAGGGCCCTATTGTCCTGCGTAGAGACCGGCAAGCTTGGGCATCTCTGCGAAGAGCACCTTGGCCGTCAAATCGTCACCGTCGGCATTGGTGAAGACGATCACGCCGATGTCGCGTGAGGGCTGCAGCAGCACGAACGTGTCGAACGTGTCGCAGGTCCCGCGATGCCAGCTCGTGGGGACGCCGTCGATGAGCTCCTCGTGCCATCCGCTGCTGTATGCGAGCACGGGCTGGTGGAGGAGCTGGATGTCCGCGGCCGACAGCACGCTCCCGTCGATGTTCTCGAGTCCGGCGAGGTGCAGGCGGGCGAAGACGCCGTAGTCCAGGATGGACATGCTGACATCGCCCGCCGGGGCAAGCACCGTGGGCAGCCCGTAGTGGTCCGACGGGTCGTGCGGCGTGACCACGCCGTTCTTGATGCGGTGGCCCCAGGGTTCGCCGTCACCAGACAGGAGCGGCCAGCCATACGCGGCCCGTATCTTCAGCCGACCGAACACACGCTGCTGCATCAGTTGCTCCCATGTTGTGCCCGTCGCCCGCTCGGCGATCGCAGCGGCCACGGCGTACCCTGCGTTAGAGTAACGATAGACACCTGCCGGGCCGATGGGCGGTCTCGTCAGAAGCATATGTGCAAAAGCCTGGCGCTGCTGCGCCGGCGTCCCGGTGAACGGTGGAATGCTCTCCCATTCAGGGTCTGTCGTGTAGCCTGACAGCCCCGACGTGTGGGTCAGCAATTGCTCCAATGTCACATCACGGTACCGCCTGTCCATGACGGACGCCAGCGACGGAAACGCCTGAGTCATCGTTATGTCCCAGCTGAGCTTTCCCTCCTGGACCACCGTCGACAGCATCGTGGCCGTCATCGCCTTGGTCATCGAGCCGAGATGAAACAGGTTGGACTCCTCGATTGCAGCCGTACCGCCAGCCTTGCGGACTCCGCCGGAAGCAACCTCGACGATCCCGTCTGCGTCAATCACACACAGTTCGAGGGCAGGAAGATGATACGTCTCACGCAAAGTGATAGCGTCTCTTTGAAGTGCCGTCGGCCGCGCGGGAATGACTATCGCGTTCGGCGGGTACGTGGGTGCCTGTACGTCCATCACAGGACCAGCCTGGACTGCAGCGACCATGACCAACGCGACCAGTCCTCTCGTTCGCCACGCCACCAGTGTTTGCCTGTTCATGCGTCCATTGTACCACTGGCCACGGTTGCTGTTCCTTCACCGTCGTGCGTACGGACGGGTGCCAACCGGCGTACTACCACGTGAAGGCGTATCGGTCCTGGAGGAACCAGTGAGTGAAGAGCATGTGACAAGACACGAGCGGGTGCTGGCATTAGTTGGCGTGGCTGTGGTTGTGCTCGCGGCGATTGCGGTGCGCGCGTCGGTGCAGTTCGGCACGAACCTCATACCTGGGATGAATGGAGCCTACTACCTCGTCCAGGTGCGGGCCGTCATCGAGAAAGGGCATCTGGCCGAACACGACATGCCGCTCATCTTCTGGCTGCAGGCTGGCTTGGCTCGACTCGTCCAGGCTATCAGTACACTCACCCTCGACTCGTCGATCGTACTGACGTCCAAACTGTTCGACAGCATCGTCCCTGCACTGGCCGCTATTCCGGCATTTCTACTTGCCGTTCGCTGGCCGAGCAGCAGGCACTCGGTGTGGGCAGGCATCGCCGCCGCAACGCTGGCTGTGCTCTCGTCCGGGCCGCTCAGAATGATCGGAGATTTCCAGAAGAACGCTCTGGGGATGCTCTGGGCGTTGAGTTGCGCGTACTGCCTGCAGCAGGGCCTGAACCGGCGCTCATGGCGCTACCTGGCAGCCGCTGGCCTGTTCCTCGGGCTCGTCGGCGTGACCCACATTGGCGCCTTTGGCGTGACGCTGGCTCTGGTGGCCCTCGTGGTCCTGGCATGGGCTCTCCTCGCATCAAGCAGGCCACGCCGCGCGCTGCTGGCCATCGCAGGTGGTGCGATCGGCGTGGCTGGGCTCCTCGGCGTGTTGATGATTCTGGGCGACTCAACACGCATCACCCGGCTGCTGACATTGCTCGCAGCCCCACTGTCTCTGTTCCGTTCGAGTGGTATGGGCGGTTCCGCGCGCCTGGGCTCGTGGCTGCGCCTGCAGGATCCACAGACCTTCATCCTGTCGCTGGTGCTGTCGCTTGCTGCTGGGGCGGTGCTCATCTGGCGCAGGCACGAGGTTCACCCGTGGGAGCGCGCTCTGGTCGTCGCTTCAGCTGTCCTGGCTCTCTTCCTGAGCTCACCGTTCCTCAGCCAGGACATGTCATCGCGCTTCCAGCTTATGGCGTTTGCACCAGCGGTCATCCTCATCAGCTTCGTGGCTGCCCGCAGCGGGATTCCTGCACTCAGGTTCGCTCTGGTCATCGGCACCATCGCGGTCGTCCTCGCAAGTATCCCTGCAACCGTTCGGTCGCCCAACAGGCCATCCATCGTGGAGGCATCGTACACTGAACTCGCCAGCCTGCAGACGTCGATCACCGACCCATCGCACACGCTCATCATTGCCAGGCATGGGCTGGAGTGGTGGGCTGCGTGGGCACTGCACACGGACGTGGCCCAGGCAACAGCCGTGACAGACACGGACTGGACCACCTACACGTCTGTCCTGTACCTGCAGGAGACCGGGAACAGCATCGGTGCGGGGATGGGAGCGCCCGGAATAACCGTCAGGCCTCAGTTGCCGGTGGGCTCCGCGTCCACGAGACCCGCGCTGCGGGCTAGAATGCCGCCGACTGGAACAGCGCCGGTCGGATCTGGTTCCACGTCTGGAACGACACTACCTCAACGAGGCGGTGTCGGAGGCATGACCCCGCCCTCTGATGCCTCGACGGTGCACAGCGGGACCTACTTCGCGCTTTCGAGCCTGCCGACCCCCGCAACAGCGCTGGGGAACCCGGGCGGGGGACCGTAGCACTACATGGAGGCCGGACATGGACACATTCATCAGCGAGACTGAGCTCAGACGACAGGGAGCCCGGTGCCTGGACGACGCAGTGGGCAACGGCAACGTCGCCCGTATCGTCTGTCACAGACGAACGCGGTACGTCGTGCTGGCCGAGGAGGACTATGCGCTCCTGACTCGCCTCCTGCACGTGCGCGCTCTGGCACGACAGACTGAATCTGTGACGTCACTCTCCGACCCCCGCTGACCTCCTCCCAGGCGAGCGTTGTGCATCGCCCTTCCTGCCGCTACAATGAGGTAGAGCAGCTCACGTCGGAGGCAGCACATGGAATTCACACTTGAGTTCGAAAGGCACAGCGACATCATCGGCGTAGCGCGGTCACGCGGTGTGGAGCTGATCTTCGATACGGGTTCTGGCATCGACAAGCAGGGCCTTTGGCCGATGGAGGTCCTCGTGGCGTCGCTGGGCGGATGTCTCAACCTGGACCTGGGAGCAGCGCTGCAGGAATCTGACCACGCAGTCGACCGGCTGACGATGACGATCACTGGTCACCGTGACGACGACATTCCCTCGATCGATCGCATCGCCTGTCATATCGACGTCTGGTCGGCCGGCTTCTCGCAACCCGCGGCAGAGGAACTGCTGTTGTATGCGCTGGGACGCAGTACGATCTACAATACACTGACCAGGGCCGTCAAGTGCGACGTCACCATTGCCGCTCACACGTCGTGAACATACGCTGACCCTTCACAGTCCAATAGGTGCATCCGGAAGCAATCCTGCTGTTATGGAGGTACACATGACAAGAAGAACTATTGGGTTGATAAGTGTTGTCTTGGTACTCGTCGTCGGTTTTGGGGCACTGATCGTCGTTCCCGCCGTCCGAGCGGACACGCCTGCGCCAGTAGGTGCCACAGACAAGGCTGCCACCGATACCAGGCTGGCCGCACTCAAGACGCTTGGTCAGCAGGTCCGCGAGGCCGCCAAGGCAGTGCGGGAGAAGGTCAAGGCCGCGAAGGCGGCAGGCACGGACCTCACGACGTTCAGAGCGGACATCGCCACTGCTCTCAAGGGCGGCCGACACATGCGCAACGACGTCAAACGGATGCAGAAGCCGCAGCTTACCGTAGCTGAACGCGCCCAGCTGAAAGCGGTCGAGGCTCGCGTCCTCGAGCTCAGGAAACAGATTAAGGCAAAGATCGACGCCAAGGCTCTGCAAGCAGAGATCGACGATCTGAAAGCACAGCTGAAGGTGGTCATCGCCGCACGCGAGGCACTCGTCAAGGCATTCCGCGCCAGGGCACGCGCCCAGTTTCTGGCCCGTCTGGACAACCTCATCGCCGACGCAACCAGGGAACTCGCATTCCTGCGGGGTCTTCTCACCAGGCTTCCGTAGCGACTGATTCATCCTGCATAACCGGCGGACGGGTACTGTAGCACCCGTCCGCCCTCCAATTTCCGGGGAGCTCACTTCTGCTGACGCCACCTGCCACGTGCTGCTGTTGTCCACGGATGAGTCCACTGTTTGGGGCTGAGGAGGCGACATCTGGGGCGTCGTCCCCTCGAAGACGGGGATCTACACGATGATGCAAGGATGGATTCCCGCATGCGTGGGAATGACGGAGTGTCGCCCGCTGTTTCCTGTTGTAGAGCCCTCCGAGCCATCATGCAAAGCTGACCATAGCTTGACTTGGGCCGATGCGGCAGTTTCCTGACAAGGCCTCTGGTGGTATGCTTCAGACAACGATCCGCAAATCTTGTAGCTGCGCAGTCTGTACTGCGAGACCGCCAAAGGAGGCAACGCCGCAATGCATACGACCGCATTCTCAGACAAGATCCACTGCCTGAAGATGTCCCTCACGAACTGTTTCCTCCTGAAATGCACCGATGGATACCTGCTCGTTGATACCAGCATTCCAGGTACATATGACAGCTTTCTGAAGCAGCTGGAAAGAGTCAGCATCAGCGTCTCTGAAATCAAGTACCTCTTGCTTACACATCACCACGAGGATCACGTCGGTTTCGCGGCTCAGCTCATCAAAGAAACCGGAGCAAGGATAGTAGTCCACAGAAAAGCCATACCGTACCTGGCAAACGAACAACCGGACGAGCAGCCCAAGTTTCTGAACGCGTGCATCAGGCTCCTGTTTCAGATGTCCTCAGTGTTTTCGTCCCGTGCCATGGGACATGTTCCTGTCGTGGTCGGGCAAGATGACATCGTGCTGGACGGCGACCATCCGGATTTCCTGAAGAACATCGGAATCGATGGCGAGATCCTGTACACACCGGGGCATACTGACGACTCCATCTCAGTCGTGTTGTCGGATGGTTCGGCGCTCGTCGGAGACGCGTCGATGAACTGGCTGACGCTCTTCGGCACGAGGTACAGGCCGATAATCTACTCTCGGGACCTCAACGAGGTCTATGAGAGCTGGAGCAGACTGATCGAACATGGAGCGAAGACGATCTATCCTGCTCACGGAAGAAGCTTCAGCATCGACCGGCTGGTTCCACCTCCGAGGAAGAGCTGAACCCGCCACTTCCCTCGCGTGTGGAGGGTGATTGCAGATAGGAGCGGATCTGGATTCCCGCATGCGCGGGAATGGCGTACCAGAGGAGTCTCGTGCTATGATTTGGCTAAGGTGGTGATGCCCATGAGAAGAAGCATTGTTCTCCTGTTGTTTGTCCTCCTCCTGTCCATCGCGGGCTGCAGGTCCGGACCCATGGAGTCGCGCGAGGGCAACGTCAAGGTCACGCTCCCGGCATGCCAGGAAACGGTCACGTTCGTCAAACAAGCCGACGGCTCGTGGAAGGGCAGTGTCCGGACGACCGGCAGCGCCCGCGCATTCGAGGCTACTGTCAGTTGGGAAGCAACGCGGCAGTTGTCACCCGACCTCCTGACCTCTCTGGGACAGGGCAGTTTCATGACGTCAGCGGGAGCCCCCGAGTTCGGGGCATTCGATCAGACTCTGATGCTTGTCAGCGCTGCCTCAGAGCCGGTTCCAGAAGGCAAAGGGACATTGCGCATCTTCATCACCAGCATGAAGGACGGCAGTCAGCAGGATATCGTCGACATCCCCCTGACCCTGCGCGTCGGACAGTGAAGGACGACGTTTGAACAACTGACCAACCCTGCTAGTCTAACCAGTGCAGGGGAATGCCCTGAAGAAGCGAGGCAGCTGCAGCTGCCGCGTCCAATGAGGGACCTGATCCTGCAAATGGTGACGGGAGGGCCGAGCGTAGGCCCTCCCGTCACTGCCTTCAACCTACCGGTTCCGCGGGCGCTGCGAACTCCTCATGACCCTGTCTTTCCAGGTCGTGCGTCGGGTCAGGGATCGCAGCATTGACCGGAATGCGATGAACACGCAAACGGGCTGCCCCAGGATCCACGACACGCTCAGGCCCCACGAGAACCGGAAGCGCGCCGCGATGATACTCCACTGAAGGACGGATAGTGCCACCGCCCCCAGCGCCGTCACAATCCCCTCAGGCGGGATGGCGTATCCACAGACAGCTGCCAGCAGGACTGCGACCGGGGCGCTGTAGACCATGAACACGAACAGCCAGACGAATGTGAACAGCAACGGGTTGTGGTAGAACACGGCGTACAGGTTCCTGGAAAAACCCTGAACACACTCGCGCAGCCCATGGTACATCCGGCAGTACACCCGTTCGGTGCCGTCTGCAAGACGCCAGCGCATCCTGGATGCCTTGATGAGACGAGCAAGGGACAGGTCGTCGACGGCATTCGAGCGGATGCGCTCAAATCCGCCGACTTGCCTCAGCGACGCTTTGCGAAACATCATATACTGGCCGATTGCTGACGCCAGTAGCGGCGTCTTCGTGTGGAACGCCAGCCACATCGGCAGCAACGCGAAGAACGACCACACGGGCATCGGAACGGTCAGGAGTTCTCCGAACGTGCCCACGATCTCGCGCGGGATAGCGGACAGCAGATCCAACTGCCCTGCAAGCATCGCCGCAACTCCGTTGCGCACGGCAGTCGGATGATGCCAGGTGTCCGCGTCGACATAGAGCACATACTCCCCGTTAGCGTGCTCCAGCAGTTGTTGACAGGCCCAGTGCTTGCCGATCCTTCCTACAGGCAGGGACTGCCCCTCCAGTACACGGAGCCTTCCGTCGGCAGCCGCTAGCCGACGCAGGATTGCTCCGGTGCAGTCTGTCGAGCCGTCGTCAAGCACCAGCACCTCGAAGTCGGGGTAGTCCTGAGACAGCAGCGACGTCACGCACCGTTCAATAGCGCGGTCTTCGTTCCGGGCAGGCACCAGAACAGAGACGCGCGGCACTCGTGGCAACACCGCGGACTCCTCCAGGTGCCTCAGGACAAACCAGTTGCTGACTTCGATGAGGATGGTGACGACCAGGAACCCGATGACCGTCCACTGCTGGGATGCCCAGAATGTTCTCATCGTCCCGGATGGTGTGACTTGGCGAACGGGCGGCGGAGATCCGGCATGTGACGAAGGATAAGCAAGCCATAGTTGGCAATCCCTGCCACGAACACCGGAGCCGAGGGATACGCCCACAGGAGATACGCCAGCACTAGACACCATGCTAGCATCAGTGTCCAGGCGTCCTCCAGTCGCACAAACGCTACGAGGAGGCAGAGAACGAGTCCGAAGAACATAGGCACGCGCCACGCTGTAAGTGCCGTCCATACACCGAATGTTACCACGATGCCCTTGCCACCGCGACCTCGCAGAAACGGCGAGAACATGTGTCCACACACGGGGGCAAGCATGATGGGGACGAGAGCCCACCCCGTCACATGCCACCGCCAGTACGCAAGCGCCACGGGGACAAGCCCTTTCATCCCCTCAAGGATGACGGCCAGCATCCCCACGGCTGGCCCGGCCACGCGCCACGCATTGATGGCGCCAGGATTGCGATCCCCCACCTCTCGCGGATCTCTGTGGGCTACAAGCCTTGCCAACACGACTGCAGTCGGCAGCGATCCCATCACAAATCCAATGACAGTCCATAAGAGCACCGCCCAGAGCGAGGCGTGCCCCTGCAGAAGCAGGGGCTGCGGTCCGTGCAGGACTCCGTTCAGCGTGATAGTACCTCCTGTCACGTATGCCGTCCTCAGAGCACCTGTCCCGCTTGCATAAGGTCGAGGTGGCAGCAGTCCGCGAGCACCGCAGCGATGTCGTCCTCAGACCCACCCGGATACGACACGTCAGCGGCCAGCAGCCACGATTCCACGTGCTGCATGGTCTCGCCGGGTTGCAGTGTGCACAGGGGAGACAGCGTCTCCATCTCCAGCATGAAGTCGGTCGTGTAGCTTTCGTAGTTCACGCCAAAGTCCGGGTATGCGTCTCCTGGGACAAACGGAAAGCGCTTTACGAACACTGAATGCCGGTTGAAGTATGCAGACCAGCCGGCCTCTGTGCTCAGGCCCAGCTTGAATGGCTGCCTGACCGCTGGGTCCTGACGCAGAATGACAAACCGGTCTCCCCAACGAACGCGAGCGTCGTCCATGCGGGCGTAGGGCCACAGAGCAACGCAACGGTTGGGCAGCAATCCGGTATCAACGCGCGTCTGCGGGCTGACCTCGACGCCCCCAGGCGCCATCACAGTAATAGCCCACGCGGCCAAGCGGACCGGCCACAGTCCCCGGTTGGTCAGGCGATGCGTCACTGTCACGCCCGCTCCGATTGGGTCCAGTGACACCTCCAGTTCCTTCTGAATACCTGTCGTCTCCTCAACTCGCGGTTTCAGCAGGATGCTGCGTTCCCCATCATCAAAGGACACTGGCGCGTTGTCTGGCTGGTACGTTCGCGGACTGGCTTCGGGACTGTGCCACAGGCGATGCCCGCCGAAGGTGTGCCATGTGTTACCGCCTGTGATCCCGTCCTCGTCACGGACCTCACACAGAACATTCTCCCTGCCGACGAACCCGTACCGAACCACGCGCGGTCCGACGTCCGTCGTGACAACCAAGTCCACTGTCCCGTTACTGAGTCGCCGGCAATGAGGCCAGCCGCGGAATGCTACCTGTTCAGACATCGTCTCCTCCCACAATGTTAGAGTGGCCGCAGCATATCCGGCAACGGCCCATTGGTCACCCACGCCCGAACCGCCTGCGCATACAGACCGGGGTCCTGCACCGGCCAGTTGTGGCCATGTCCCGTCACCATGAACGCGCGTGCCGAGGTTATGGCCGCCGCCAGGTCGTGAGCTGACTCCTTCATGACCTTCATCTCACGTTCTCCCACGGTGATCAGCACCGGGCATGTGACAGAGCCCAGTCCAAGCGGAACGCGGAACGCCACATTCTCGACCGTAATGCGCCTGTATGATGCGGTGGTCAGTGCCGCCGTCTCACGCGCAACGTCGCTCTCAAACTCGTCGGGAATCTCCAGAGTCTTCATGTTGGCCCGCACCAGCCACCGCGCGTTCCGCATCGGCATATACAGTGGTATCATCGCATTCACGAGTCCGACACCGGCGACGGGGCGTACCAGCGTTCCCGACGCGAACGCGCCAAGAACGACGTCCGGGTGAGAACCCAGCAATGCCACTGTCACCTGAGCCCCCAGCGAGAGACCTGCGACAAAGGCCTTGCCCCCGTGTGTGCGCTCCGCGATGAGATCCGCGACCAGGCGCGCCGTTCCAGCAATCGAGAAGGCACCCATATCCTGACTCTTCCCGTGTTCCGGCATGTCGGGTACCAGGAGGTGAATCTCAGACAGCGCAGCCATCGTGTCCCGCCACATCCAGCCGCCGACACCTCCACCATGCAGCAGAACAATCGTCGGCGCCCCTGCCGGCCCCACTTCCTGAACATACATCGCCATATCCTGCCTCCGCGCCGAGACCCAGCCTGAAGCATG
>JAPLGK010000182.1 GCA_026390195.1 Caldisericota bacterium | reverse complement strand
AACAGCGCTCTGATGTCCATGCTGCCGTACGTGACGACCTTCGTGGTCATCATCTTGGCAACCCTCATCGTCCGTGTGCGTCACGTTGGGACGCCAAAGGAACTGGGGATACCCTACGCACGCGAAGAGAAGTAGCGGGCGTCTCTGAACCTGACAGGTCAGTCGGGACCGTCAGGATATTGCCAGCGAGAACAGGAAGGTCAGAGGCTTGCCCTCCACGGTCAGCGT
Source organism: Caldisericota bacterium (assembly GCA_026390195.1). Classification (GTDB taxonomy): domain Bacteria; phylum Caldisericota; class Caldisericia; order Cryosericales; family Cryosericaceae; genus Cryosericum. Next base: position 19,886 of record JAPLGK010000182.1, on the reverse strand, counting down.
AACCGTGATCATCGACACGCCAGAAGCCCCGAATGTGACAGGAACGGTGAACTGGTCGGCGGACGTCGTCCCCTGGCCGAGGACATTGTTGTCAGCAGATACCTAGTAGGCGTATGAGCCACGGATGCCACGTGTCACGAACGTTAGGGTCAGAGGAGTCCGTGACGGCAAGGGTGCGGGACGGTCCAGCTGCAATGAGCACCGGACAAGTGGTTGTCGCCACGTCGAACAAGAGGGGACGAACAGCAGGGCTGCCAGAACGCCAGTGGCAATCACGAGGATTGCCGCTGCGATGACGATGGATGTTCGAGAATGTGCGACGGAGGCACTCCGCTGCTACTTCAGGAGGACAGCGACCAGGAGCTTGATGCAACCATCGACGTCGCCAAGGTCGACCATTTCGCTTGAGCTGTGGACATAGCGGTCGGGAATGCTGATGACGCCAGTAGGGACGCCACTGGCATTAGTCTGGATAGCAGCTGCGTCGGTCGTGCCACCCTGAAGGACCTCGAGCTGGAACGGGATGCCTTGGTTCTTTGCCGTCTCGATGAGGAGGTCACGGACGGCAGGCGTCGCGACCATGCCGGCGTCCTTGACTTTGATAGCGGGTCCCTTGCCCAGACCAATGTCGAGAACGTAGCTGTCCGGCGTATCACCCCAGAGAGTGACGTCCAGGGCAATGGCGAGGTCCGGTTGGACGCCCCATGCGCCGACCTTGGCGCCCTTGATGCCGATCTCTTCCTGCACGCTGAACATGGCATACGTCTCGTAGTTCAGGTCCTTCCACGCGGCGGCCTTGAGGGCCTCGATGAGGACATAGCAGCCGATACGGTCGTCGAGTGCCGCAGAGGTCACGCGGTTGCCCACCTGTACACAGTCGCCTTCATACACTGCGAAATCGCCGACAGCGACATGCAGGAGGGCGTCATCCTTGGATGCTGCGCCGATGTCAAGGAACAGCCTGTCCAGTGTCAGATGCTCGAGCGTCTTGCGTTCCTTGCTCTCCACGGCTGCAACGCCGACCGTCCCGTTCGCGAACACGAAGCGTTGTCCCAGGACCCTGTACGGGTCGAGCCCGCCGACCGCACCGAAGCGAAGGAAGCCGTCCTTGTCGACGTGAGTGATGATGATGCCGATCTGGTCCATGTGGGCGGACAGCAGCAACTTCGGCTTTCCTGGAGCGGGGATGCAGTAGATCAGGTTCCCGAGCGCATCCACCCTGTAGTCTACATGCAGGGAATTGAGTTCGCACGTGATGACGCCGCGAATGCCCTCTTCGTAGCTGGTGGGCCCCCAGGTCTGTGTCAGTGTGCGGATAAGTTCGTTCATCTATGCCTCCGTTGCGGCAAGGTGTGCCAGGAAATTTGAAAGAAGCGATACTGTGTTCTCGTAGTCGCAGACGTTGATGAGCGATACGGGAGAGTGGATGTAGCGCGCAGGGACGGCGACTGCCAGTGCCCGCACCCCCGCCTTGGTGAGCTGGATGCTGCGAGCGTCCGTGCCACCCGCCGGCATGCGCTTGAACTGCCAAGGAAGCCCGTTCGCTTTCGCGACCTCGATCAACTGGTTGCGAAGCCGGTGGTCCGTGATCATGCTGCCGTCCTTGATGGTGAGGACGGTGCCGGCACCCAGGCTGGTGACCTCCTGGTAGTCCTTGACCTCACCAATGTCGGCGGCGATGGTGCCCTCGATGGTGATGCTGATGTCGGGCGGGTATCGCCATGCTCCGACTCTGGCCCCTTTCGTCCCCACTTCTTCCTGTGCCGAGAACATTCCGATGACGGAGAAGGGCCAATCCATCTTGAGCAGCTCAGCCACGATGGCGCAACCGACGCGGTCGTCAAACGCCTTGCCAACCAGATACCCGTCGCCGAATGTTCCAAACGCCGTGTCGAACGTGATCTGATCGCCGATGGCCACCTTGCCCGCCAACTCCTTGTCCGACTTGGCGCCGACATCGACGACGATGTCGTCGGCTTTGACAATGGTGGTCTCGATTTCTTCGCGGGGGGACAGATGCACGGCCTTGATGGCTGTCACGCCGGGAAGGCGGTCCTTGCCGACCAGCACCTTCTTGCCCAGCAGCAGCCGATCGTCGATGCCGCCGGCCTTGCCGATGTGCAGATACCCTTCCTTGGTGATGTGGGTCACGTACAGTCCGACCTCGTCCATGTGTGCGTTCAGCATGATGTTGGGCCCCGGCTTGTCCATGCCCTTGAGCGCAAACAGGTTCTTGATGGAGTCGCGCTCAAACTGGTCGACGTGACCCTCAAGCTCTGTTCTGAGAATGGCCGCAACCTCGTCTTCGTGCCCCGAAATGCCGCGTGCTTCGGTGAGCTTCTTCAGCAACTCAATGCGTGTCTGTTCCATACAACTCTCCTATGAACGCTGGGTCGAAGCCCTTCGCGATCTCGGCAATGAGTCTCGCCGTCCTGTCGAGGTCAACTTGGTCGGCGGTCTCGACGGGGGAGTGCATGTAGCGCAGTGGGATGCTCAGGACACCGGCGGCGATGCCGGAGCCGACGAGCTGCAGCTCGTCCGCGTCAGTGCCGGAATGTGACATGCAGGGTTCTTCGCTGGTAGGGATCTCGACCGCCTTGGCTCTTCTGCGGATGAGTTCGAGGACGTGGTCATTGACGACAGGACCGACAGCAACGCCCGGACCGCCGCCGAGCGGGATGGTCTTGTGTTCAGGAACACCGTCGGTGTCGGCATGCGTGACGTCGACGGCGATACCGACGTCGGGATGGGCGAAGTAGCCGCTGGTCCAGGCGCCGTTCCCGGTGATTTCCTCCTGGACGGTGAAGGCCATGACAACGTCATACGGCAGCGTCATATCCTTAAGTAGTTCGAGGGCCTCCACCAGAGCCACGCCGCAGAGGCGGTCGTCCTGGGTCTTTCCCGCGAAGCGCTCGTTCATGAGGTTGCTGATGCCGGCTGTGAACGTGACGGTAGAACCGATGGGGATCATCTTGAGAACTTGCTCACGTGGAAGTCCGACATCGATCCAAAGTTCATCGGGGGCAACCGGCTTGTCCATTTCGTCGTGCGACATGAGGTGGACTGGCTTGAGTCCGATAATGCCGGGTAGAGGTTCCGTGCCATGGACGACGACCTGCAGCCCGGGCCAGACGCGCTCGTCGATCGATCGACTATGGATGCCGAGAAAACCCTTGTCGTTGATCCTTGTCACCCAGGCGCCGACCTCATCGAGGTGTGCGGCGAAGAGGATAGCATGCTCACTCGAGCGACCCTTGCGGACGGCGATGAGATTGCCGAGGGGTGTGTCGTGAATCTCGTCGGCGATGCCGTCGAGTGCGCTGCGCAGGATGTCATGGAGGCGGCGTTCGTCTCCTGAAACCGCATAGGCGCTTGTCAACTGCTCCACAAGCTTGTGCATGTTCGTCTCCTTTCCTGTTGCCAATCTATTGTACGGCAAACGAACGGAACGTCAAAGTCAGCTTCGGGGGACGGCTTGACGACGTCGTTCGCCGCACTAGAATGGGCTGCAATGAGGAAACAGACTGACACGATACCGTACGAGAGCCCTGGCAATCGGCATGTTGCGATGGCGGTGGCTGCATGTATCCTCACCACCGCCATGTTCGCCTCGGCGTTCATCATGGCACGTTTTCCGTCGGCGGTTGCGCCAGCTGTTCAGACAGAGGTGGCGGTGACAAATGCGGATCGGGTGCTCGTTGTATCTCCGCATCCAGACGACGAATCCATCGCGTGCTCCGGTCTTATCCAGCACGCTCTTGAGGCAGGAGCACAGGTCCGTGTGCTGTGGATGACGGCGGGGGATCACAATATCGTGGGTCCGCCGTTGTTCTGGAGGAAGGCGGCAGTCACACCCGCACAATTTCGGGACATCGGTCACAGAAGGATGCAGGAGGCGATGGCTGCCGCAAACGTGCTCGGTCTGAGTCCAGAGGATCTCATCTTCCTCGGTTATCCCGACGCAGGACTGTCGGATATCTTCATGAAGGCATGGACATCGAAGCCATATCGGAGCGGCCTCACGAATGTGACGTCGGTTCCCTACGCGGAATCCACAGTCGCCCGCCAGCCACAGACAGCGATGAACCTCCTGACCGATCCGGAGCAGGTCATGACGTCGTTCCAGCCGACCACTGTCGCTTATCCGAACCTGATCGACGACCATCCTGACCACCAGGCGACCGGGCTGTTCGTCACTGCTGGCCTTGCCGACCTGCACCTCTCTCCGAGGCGTCTGGAGTATGTCCTTCACGTCAACGGATGGCCAAGGCCCCTTTGATACGCGCCGTTTGTCGATGCCTATGCTCCTCCTGCCGCACGGGTCCTGAGTCTGGCTCAGGAGGTCGTCCGTCTCACTCCCCAGGAGGTCGGTATCAAGACACGCGCGATCAAAACGCACGCCTCGGAGCTTCTTCCGCTCGCGACTCTGGTCGCATTTTCCCGGCGGACCGAGGTGTTTCTGGCTCCGGCCGACCTGAATGATCGCACGGATGCAGTCCGGACGGCCCGGTTTTTCTTCCCTGTGGCCCATGTAAACGAGGAAGACCGACCGGCCGTGAGGCAGGTCATGGTTGCAGACGGGAGCGACGGACTTGTTCTCACGCTGGAAATGGGTCGTGTGCTCAACAGGCTCGAGGATCTGGAACTGTTCCTGTTTCCACTGCCTGCGAACGGTGAGTTCGGCCTGGCGCCGAAATTGCATGTGGTCTATCGAGGAGGTGCGGCGAGCGCAGAGGTGTCGGATCTGGGACGTCCGACTGCGAAACAGGTGACTGCCAAAGTCGCCCATGACGGGACAACGGTCAGTCTGACATTCGACGATGCGTTGACAGGGGGAAGCACCCCTCGCCTTGGACCAAAGGGCTCGGGGGGACGCCCCCGAGGGTTGTTCCTCCGTATCGAGAAAGCGCCAGGGCGCGTCGATATCACGCGCAGCAGAACTGTCTGGATCGGCATCGCACCAGCCCTTCCGTGAGAGAAGAGGCGGCCTGGCAACAGTAAAGCGGCGCTCGCGCGCCGCTTGTGTTTTCTATGCCCGAGAATACTACTTCTTGGCGATGGCGTCCTTCAGAGCCTTGCCGGGCTTGAAGAAGGGGGCCTTCTTTTTCGGAATAGTGATGGCCTTGAGGGTCTTGGGGTTGACGCCCTTGCGAGCCTTGCGCTCCTTGACGCCGAACGTGCCGAAACCAACGAGTGCGACCTTGTCGTTCTTCTTCATGGCTTCCTTGACGGCATCCATGAACGCATTGACCATGACTTCGGACTCCTTCTTGGTCATCTTCGTCATGTCGGCAATTCTGGCTACAAGTTCTCCTTTGTTCATGCAGTCTCCTTTCCTGTTTTTGTCGCGCTTTTCCCCGCGACTGGGAAGGTACGCACGTATTATACCACATTTTGGCAATAACGGGTAGCGTTATAGCCGCTCCTCATGGGAGATGACAGCGAAACACGCCCGGGATGCGACATCACCACGTGGTGATATGCAGTTCTGGACAGCAGTTGGTGGATGTGACGGGAAACTTGCCCCTCATGCAGGATAGGCCGGATCGCTTGCTGAATTTGTCAAGATTGACCGAGGAAAGTCGAACAAACGACAGGTCAGACGTCCTGAAAATGGTCGTGTCGGGTCGGCTCGGGCACCCCTCAAGGTTGTTTGCGCGTGATGACGCAATGACGACAAGGGCATAGCCGCCACGCATGGGAGCGCCAGCCACCCACGGCGGCTGGATGGCGCTCCCTGCCATGCTGACAGTCCGACTGCAAAGCTGGACATGGCAAGCGCCATGTTCGGTGTATACTATCCATGAGAACTTGTCCACATCGTATCGGGAGGTAGGTATGGCGATAGACGAGAAGCTTGCAGAGCTGGGTGTCATATTGCCAGAGGCGTCGGCGCCCGTTGGCAGTTACGTTCCGGTCAAGCTCACCGGCAACCTTGCGTTCGTCTCGGGAATGCTGCCGAGTGAGGGAGGTCGTGTCAAACAGACCGGTCGCGTTGGTGAGAGCGTCACCACCCAGGAAGCCTATGGTCTTGCCCGCATCTGCGCCATCAACGGTCTCGCTGCACTGAAGAGCGCCATTGGCACGCTGGACCACGTCAAGGGCATCGCGATGGTGCAGGGATTCGTACAGGGGGCTCCGGGCTATGCGGAAGCGCCCAAGGTGATCAACGGGGCTTCCGACCTGCTTGTCGCGCTCTTTGGCGATGCCGGTCGTCACGCGCGCTTCGCCGTCGGGGTGGCATCCCTTCCCATGAATGCACCTGTCGAGGTCGCGTTCATCGCCGAGCTCATGCCCTGACAGGTGTCTGGGATCATCGGCAGTCGGGAGCCTTTGTTGAAGCGACGCCCGGTAGTAGGATTATTGGGCCTGTTCAGGGGGTAGCCAGAATGACCAGTGAGGTACGCGTTATCATGACGGTCAACGGCACGGAGTATCATGTCACGACACAGACCAACAGGACGCTCACCGAAGTCCTGCGGGAGGACCTGGGGCTTCTCGGCACCAAGATCGGCTGCAACAAGGGCGAGTGTGGTGCATGTACGGTCATCATGAACGGTCGGTCGGTCACCAGCTGCCTTGTGCTGGCAGTGCAGGCGGAAGGAGCGACCATTACGACGATCGAGGGGCTGGCGGAGGGCGGCAAGCCGTCGGCGCTCGAGCAGGCGTTCGTCGAAGAGGGAGCGGTTCAGTGCGGTTTCTGCACGCCGGGAATGGTCATGTCCGCAGAGGCGCTGCTCACCCTGAACCCCCATCCATCGGCAGCAGAGATCGAGACTGCCCTGGAGGGGAATCTCTGCCGTTGCACGGGCTACAGGAAGATCGTCGCCGCGGTGCAGAAGGCAAGTCAGAGCCGCGAATGACTACAGCAGTCGTTCTGGCGGCTGGACATGCCGACAGGATGGGTTCAAACAAGCTGATCTTGCCGCTTGGCACTGGGACGGTTGTCGGCCGTGTTGTTGCAACTGCTCTGGCCGCCTGTGACAGCGTGATGGTGGTCATCGGGTTGCACGATCAAGGGACGAGGACCGCTGTGGAACAGACAGCAAGAGCTCTTGGCGCTGAAGGACGAGTCGAAGTGGCGGAGGGCGTACCCTACGATCCAGGCATGTTCATATCGGTTCAGGCCGGGCTGCGACGGGTCGCGGGTGCCGATGTCGTCCTCATCTTCCCCGGGGACATCCCCCTCATCCTGCCCGAAACCGCAATTGCCGTCAAAGATGCTGTATCGGCGGGCCGGGCCGACGTCGCCGTGCCGTCGTGCGGAGGACGGCAAGGTCATCCTGTTGCAGTCAGCGCGCGGTGTGTCCCGGAACTGCTTGCCATGTCGGAGCGCTCCACGCTGCGGCAGTTCATGACTGTGCATGCGTCCACCACGAAGCTGGTTCCCGTCGATGACCGTGGCATGTTGCTGGACATGGACGCTCCTGACGAGTATGACCGTGTCCTTGAGTGTCTCAGGTCTGCGGGAGCATCTACGAAGGAGGTCTGATGGATTCCATCTATCAGCATATCGCGAAGCTCGAACAGGAGGGCCGTGTGTTCGCCATCTGCACTGTCATCGATGCCCAAGGCTCTTCTCCTGGGCGGACCAGCTTCAAGATGGTTGTCCTGCCCGACGGTACGCAGCATGGGACCGTTGGCGGCGGCAAACTGGAACTGACCGTTCTGGGAGAGGCTCGCGATGCTATTGCCGAAGGGAAGTCTCGCATCGTCACCTTCGACCTGAGCCAGAATGATAAAGACAGTCTGGGCATGCTGTGCGGTGGCCAAGTCACGCTGTACATCGAATACGTCGGCAGTCGTCCGCTGCTGTATATCTATGGTGCCGGGCACGTCGGCCGTTTTCTGGCGACATTCGCCTCTCTTGTCGGTTTCGAAGTGACTGTTCTGGATGATCGGCCGGAATTTGCCACCCTTGGTCGCATCCCGGACGCACACCACTTCCTGACCGGCGATTTCCTGGAACTGGTTCAGACGACCACCTATGGCCCGCAAGGATATCATGTCATTCTCACGGACAGGCACGTGAGCGACGAGCGAGTGCTGAAGGCGCTTCTGGAGCGCAGGCTGGACAGCCGTTACATCGGTATGATCGGTTCCCGGTCGAAGACGCTTGAGGTCTTCCGCCACCTTGAGGCCGCAGGGGTAGGCAGGGAAGACCTTGCACGCGTGTTTGCCCCAGTTGGCATAGACCACGGTGGCCAGACTGCCGAGGAGATAGCACTTGCCATTTGCGCTGAACTCGTGGCCACACGTCACGATCACACCCTGGCCGATTCGATGAAGACCAGGGCGAACGTCATTGGACTTCTGGAGAGTAAACCATGATCAAGGAATTCGAGTACCACGCAGCACAGGACCTGAAGGAAGCGCTGGAACTGGCGGAACAGTTCGGACCACGCAAGCGCTTCCTGTCCGGCGGCACGGACGTGACGGTGCGTCTCAAGGAAGGACTTGTCACGGAAGACGTTATCGTCGACCTCTCCCATGTGGCAGAGCTCCGTTTCGTGCGTGAGGAGTCAGGCGTCGTCCATGTCGGTGCTGGTGCCACCCATGCGGATCTCGGCGCTTCCCCCATCGTGCGGCAGCACGGCCACGCACTGGCCTTGGCGGCTTCTCGGGTTGGCAGTTCCCAGATTCGCAACGTGGGGACAGTTGGCGGCAACGTCGCCAACGCATCTCCTGCAGGTGACACAATCCCGGCGCTCATCGTTCTCGATGCCGTCGTGTCCATCGCCAACCGTAAGGGCACGCGGGACGTTCCCATCATCGACTTCTTCACGGGCCCGGGACGGTCCGTGCTTGCCTCCGAAGAACTCGTGACCGAGCTCTATTTCCCTGTGACAGGTCCAGGTGAACTGACCGGCTTTGGCAAACTGGGTTCACGGCAGGCGATGACGATCTCCACTGCCAACATGGCCTTCTACTTCAGGATCGGCGACAACCGGCGCATCGTGGAGGCTCGCATTGCCTTCGGCTCGGTCGCCCCGACCGTAGTCCGAGCGCACAGGACCGAGCGGATGTTCTGTCAGCTTCCTCCGCTCCTGTCATGGGACGCCATTCGCGGCGCCGCCCAGATGGCCTGGAAGGAAGTGGCGCCGATCGATGACCTGAGAGCGACTGCTGTGTACCGCAAGGAAGCCGTCGTCGGGCTTCTTGCCGAGGCCGCCTACGAAGCGCTTGCCTCCTGCTGGCATGAACGTTAAGATCAAGCTCTTTCAGGACTACAAGCAGTACCACGACACGCCCGAATACGAGCTGGAACTCCCGGCAGGAACGACGGCCGGGGAGATCGTGAGACAGCTTGGCATCAAGGGTCCTGAACTTGCATACCTCATCCTCATTCTGAAGGGCAAGCGCGTGTACGACGAGTACGTCCTTCAGGACGGCGACGAGCTTGTGTTTGCAGCCCCTATCGGTGGTGGCTGAGCGCGAAAGGAGCGATGTGGTGGACGATATCCATTTCGAGCAGGTCGACAGGGTCGATGCGCTGGGCAAGGCGTGCGGCACTACGGAGTACATGTCCGACCTCTCATTCCCGGGGATGCTGTATGCCTGGTTTGTGCGCAGCAAGTACCCGCATGCCCTCATCAAGAACGTCGATATCAGCAGGGCGATGGCGCTGAACGGCGTCGTCACGGTGCTGACGGCGGCAGACGTGACCGGGTTCAACGGGTTCGGGATCGTCAATCCCGACATGCCGGTCATCTGCGGCGACAAGGTACGGTACATAGGAGATACCGTGGCGCTGGTGGCTGCCACGACCGAACGCATCGCCGAGCAGGCGGCGGCTCTGGTCGACGTGGACTACGAAGTCCTGCCGGTCGTCGATGACCCCATCGAGGCGCTGAAGCCCGATGCCCCCAAGCTCCATGACAAGGGCAACGTCTGCCTGCACACCCTCATCACCAAGGGCAACGTGGAACAAGGATTCCGCGAAGCGGACGTGGTTATCGAGCACGAATACCGGACGCCACGTCAGGCCCATGTGCCGCTGGAGACCGAATCTGGTGTAGCTGTGCCGGAAGCTGACGGCTCGCTGTCGATGTATGCGGGTTCTCAGTATGCGTTCCGGGACCAGCTGCAGCTTGCCCGTATCCTGGGGATGAACCCTCGGATGATCCACGTTTACAGCAACCCTGTGGGCGGTGGTTTCGGAGGCAAGGACGAACTGACCATCCAGGGTGGCATCGCACTGCTTGCCATGAAGACGGGCAAACCCGTCAAGGTCTTCCTCTCGCGCGAGGAGTCGCTGGTTTCGGGCTGGAAACGCCACCCATTCATCATACGCATGAAAACCGGTTTCAAGAGCGACGGAACGATGCTTGCCAACGACGTCACCTGCTACGAAGACAAGGGCGCCTACACGTCGCTCGGCGGCCCCATCCTCAACCTGGCGCTCGAACACGCTTCGTCCCTGTACCGCGTCCCAAACACACGCCATGAGGGCTGGGCCGTGTTCACCAACAACGGAGTCTGCGGCGCGTTCCGTGGGTTCGGCGTGCCGCAGGTCCTGTTTGCGCTGGAATCCAACATGGACGAGGCGGCGGAGCAGCTGGGGCTGGATCCGGTCACGATACGGCGGAAGAACGTCCTGCACCAGGGCGAGGTTTCCCCTATCGGCCATACCCTGCGCACCGGTGTTTCCATGGACCTGGTCCTGGACGCCATTGAGAAATCGGAGCTGTGGCAGCACCGCGAGGAGTACAAGAAGACGGACAAGCCATGGCTCCGGCGCGGGGTAGCCCTGGCGCTGGCTCCACAGGGAGCTGGACTTGGGCTGGGAATTCCTGATTATGGTGGTGCGTACATCGATCTCGACGGTGACGGCAGCTTCACTTTGCGTATTGGTCTCGTAGAATATGGCCAGGGCACACACACGGGGTTCACTCAGATGGCCGCAGGTCTGCTGCACGTTCATCCATCGCGCGTGCGGATTGTGGCTGGTCAGACGGAAGGTTCGGTCGACGCGGGGCCCGCCACCGCCTCCCGGTCGATGTACACGGCCTCGAACGCCATTGCGGCAGCGTTCCGTGACTTCGGTGTCAAGGTGGCCGGCGCGCTGGCTGCGAAATATCATACTGGAGCAGATGCGGTCTGTGAAGCGAAGGACGGCGGCATGACGACGCCGGTGGGCTTTCGGACGTATGAGGAACTGGCTCAGGAGTTTTCGCAGGAATCGCCGTTGCGCTGGGAGGGCTACTTCGTATGGCCGACCGCCGATCGGGAGATCCCCGGCGCTGCGGGCCTTCCACACTGGATCTACAGCTTCGCCGCCCAGGCGGCCTTGGTCGAAGTCAACACCCTGACCGGCGAAACTCACCTGCTCAGGGTCGCGACCGCACTGGATACAGGACACACGGTCAACCCACAGCAGGTTGAGGCCCAAATCGACGGCGGGGTTGCCCAGGGCGAGGGGTTCGCCCTGTTCGAGGACACGCTGATTTCCAAGGGGCAGGTGCGCACGAGGAACTTCTCCACCTACATCATCCCGACCGTCCAGGATGTGCCCGAGCACGAGTACATCATTCTGGAGAATTCTGAGGGAACCAGTGCCCTCGGGGTCCGAGGCATTGGCGAAGTCGTGATGGTCCCGATCATCCCTGCCGTTGCCTTGGCAATCCATGATGCCACTGGCGTGTGGGTACGTCAGTTGCCCTCGACGCCCGAGCGCGTGTATCGACTTCTGCATCCAGGACTGTAGGACAGGTGGAGCTGCCTTGGGAACCTTCGGGGCGGAGTGCCGTCTAACAAGAGGACCGATGCGACCGGGCATCGCGCCTCTCGCTATTGATGAAGTGTGAAGATGGGTCGAGAGGACCCTAGCTGTTGCGCAGAGCCTCTGGGGCGGGCTGTGCAGCGCGTAGTATTGAACAGACTAGTGTTGCAAGGTAGCATAGTGTGCTCAGAATGTGGTTCGGACAATGGGAAGGAACCCCAACGAGGCAAACGAGGTTCAAGTCTATCGTGGTCATAACAAGATTCATGGTTTGCGGCCAAGCCGCGTGCAAGCAGTAAGTTGGTATACATGGAGGTACTCATGATCAAGAGAATATTGACAGTGCTGGTCGTCGTGGCACTGCTCGTCGCACCACTCACGGCACGTCCGGGAAGGGCGCTTGCCAACGTATCGGTCGGCACAATCACGGCGAACCCACCAACAATTGGCGCCACTGACGTGGATATTTCCATCACCTTCACAACAACACTTGCCCTGACTGCGGGACAGACAATTACAGTCGCACTAATCCATCAGACTGTCTCCGGCGGTGTGAAGCCGGTGTTGGTCGATTCAGGGTCTTACGCTTCCTCCGCAAGTGCGTTGGGTAGTACCATTACCGTCGTGATGGGCACTACTCTCCCCGCAGGACCTCACACGGTTGCGTTCACTGGAACGACGGGCATTACAAATCCAGCCTCGGCGACCATAGCATGGATCGGGGTTAGCACTTCCTATGAGGGTTACGTCGTCTACGGTCAGGTTAGCATAACAAGCGGCAGCGCTGTCACCGGTGTCACGGCATCGAATCCAACACCAAGTACCGTGGGGTCTGCTGCAAGCTACCAGCTCTACTTCTACACCAGCAGCTCCGGGGCACTGATAGCCGGGAATTACATCTACCTGACCTTCCCATCCGGGACCACCATTCCTGCGGCGCTGACTGCTGCGACCGTGACAGTCAATGGTTCACCTGCAACTGCGTCAAGAGTAGGAACAACAATGCAGGTCCAGATCACAATGCCTATAGCCATATCGAACAATGGGTATGCGTATATCTTCATCCAGTCGACGTCAGGCATTCTGAACTCGACCGTTGCAGGCACCTACTCTCTCTATGTGTCGACGACGGCTGATACTTCTTCTGTGGCGTCAACCACGTTCACACTGGCTGGCTCCTCCATCTCGAACCTGAGTGTGACTGTTGACCCTCTGACACCCAGCAGTGTTGCTCAGTTTGCCATAACGTTCTACACAAGCACATCTGGCACGGGCATCAAGTCAGGAGACCAAATCAAGGTCGAGTTCCCTGGCGGCACGCAGTTTCCGTCTGGCTCATTCTGCCCTGCCTGCTTCGTCATCAATGGACAGACGGTACAGGCGACACCCACGCGTAACAACAACATCGTCACGATTACGGTTCCAACGACACTGCCAACTGCCACCCAGTTCGTCTACCTGACCATTGGCACGACAGCGAACATCGTCAACCCTTCCACAGCGGGTGGCTACTCACTGAAGGTCGCGACCAGCCTGGACACGACGCAAGTGACGTCGAGCCAATACACGCTGGTCGGCACGTCCATCAGCAGCCTGACTCTCACTGCGACTCCCACGGCGCAGAGCGCGTATCCTGAGCTCAGACTCACCTTCACGACGTCCAGCTCCGGAGCGCTGACGACAAGCGACTACGTCTATGTCCAGTTCCCGACTGCGATGACTATTCCTTCGTCGGTCCCCGCAGCCTCCGTGACGGTGAACGGCGTCCAGGCGTCCTCGGTCAGTCGCGACGGGTCGGGCAAGCTGTCCATACGCATGCCACTGTCTGTCGGCAACAGCCAGCAAGTCACCGTCGTCATCGCTGCAACCTCTGGCATTCGTAACCCCTCGACAGTAGGCACGACGCTGAGCTTCGACGTCTCAACGTCTGGGGATATTGGCACCCGGACTGTCACATATGCCACGACAACCTCGCAGATCAGTCAACCGCAGGTGTCGCTGTCGACGAACGGTGTTGGACAGGCGGCCGGGTACACCGTGGTATTCCAGACCGGAGCTGGCGGAGCGCTCACGGCAGGAATCGGGAGCATCTACGTCGTGTTCCCCACTGGAACGAGCGTGCCAGCATCCATAGCACCTCAGAACGTTCGAGTCAATGGCGCCGTGGCGTCTAGCGTCTTCACTTCTACCAGCAGCCGGCGCGTCGAGATCACGACACCGGTAGCGGTAGCGGCGTCTTCGCAGGTCACCGTCGTCCTTGACGTGGCCGCCAACATCGTCAACCCTTCGACCCCCGCTACCAGCTACACGCTGGCCGTGTACACGTTGGCCGAACAAACGCTGGTCAACAGCGCTCAGTACTCCATCGTAAACCTGCCAACCAGCACTGCAGTGACGGCTCCAGTAGCCCCGGATGGTCTGAATGGGTACTACAGGACACGTCCTGCAGTCTCCATAACGGCCAGCAGCCCGTCGGGGTACCCTGTTTCCATCTACTACCGGATCAACAGCACAGCTGACGCGCTGTACAGCGGACCGGTGCAGATTCCGGATGGCACAGTGACCTTCACGTACTATGCCAAGGACTCGCAGAACAACCAGGAACAGGCAAAGCAACTGATGTTCAAGGTCGATGCGACCGCACCGTTGGTGACGGTCCTGACGCCTCAAGAGGGTAGTGTGACCGGAACGGCAATCGCCTCCATCACCGGCCGTACTGAAGCCGGAGCGTCTGTGAGCATCAATGGCGCTTCAGTCGCCGTGCAGCCGAGTGGGGAATTTGGTGGTTCTGTCTCACTCAACGAAGGAGCCAATGCTATCCAGATTATCGCCACCGACGTCGCAGGCAACATTGGCCAGGCACGTGTGAACGTGACCCTCGATACCAAGCCGCCCGCGCTCACTGTAACGTCACCGAAGATCTACGCGACGGTGATGACACAGCAGGTGGCAGTCAGTGGCAAGACGGAAGCTGGCGCGACGGTGACGGTAGCAGGCGCGCAGGTGAACGTGGCAGCGGACGGTTCGTTCAGCATTATGTACATGTTCCCAAAGGAAGGGCTGAACGTCGTCGACGTTGTCGCCACCGACGCTTCTGGCAACACGGCCAGGGCTTCCATCCCTGTCACCTATGTCGCGCGCACGCTTATTCGGCTCCAGGTTGGCAATAAGACCGCAATGATCAACGACGCAGCCAAGACGCTCCAGGCGGCTCCCGTCAACGTCAAGGGTGTCGTCATGGTCCCGCTCCGGTTCATCGGAGAGGCATTCGGAGCGACGGTGGAGTGGGAGCCCGTGTTCAAGGTTGTCCGGCTTCAGCTAGCCTCCACGACCATCTACCTCCAGATAGGATCCAACTATGCATCAGTGAACGGCAAGAAGATTGTGCTCCAAGGTCTGCCGTCCATCATCAAAGGCACGACGATGGTCCCAATCCGGTTCATTTCGGAAGCATTTAACGCAGAAGTGGTGTGGAATGGGCCCACGCAGGGCATCGACATCACGTATCCCAAGCCCTGAGTCAGCACTGATGAGGGCTGAGAACTGTCCAAAGAGGAGATGTGCATCGTGAAGCATGAGGGACTGATCATCGGTCTGCTGGTCGTCGCAGTAGTCATTTCCGCGGCGGGACTGGCTCTCGGAGTTGCACGCACCGCGCGCCAGCCGAGGATTGTTGCTGCCACCGGCACGGCCCAGAAATCGTTTGTGCCAGATACCGCCCATTTGGACCTTGGAGTCCAGACGGACGCTCCAGCAGTGCAGAAGGCTCAACAGGACAACTTGGCGACGATGAACGGCGTTCTAGCTGCCCTGAAGGCGGTCGGCGTCAAGACCGAAGACATCCAGACCAGCAGTTTCTACGTCAACCAGAACTTTGACTACTCAAGTGGACAGTCGAAACCTACAGGCTGGCGGGTCAGCAACACCGTGACCGTCCGCGTCAAGCCGGATCTCGTTTCCGCCGTCATCGACGCGGGGTCGAAAGCCGGGGCAAACATCTTCAACGGTATCAGTTTCGACATGAGTAATCGTGAGGAGCTGAAGGCAGGACTGATGAAGGATGCCGTGGCGAACGCGCGGGCGAAAGCCTTGGGGACACTGGAAGGCACAACTCATACCCTGGGGGACATCGTTTCGA
This sequence comes from Caldisericota bacterium, assembly GCA_026390195.1. GTDB lineage: Bacteria > Caldisericota > Caldisericia > Cryosericales > Cryosericaceae > Cryosericum. The sequence goes on along the minus strand of JAPLGK010000182.1, from coordinate 4,026 downwards.
TAGCGGCAGACTGGTCCGGGCCTTCTGTGGTCTACGGTGGTGCAGAAGGGCTTGGGGGCTATGCAGGTGCCGTCCCCGTAGAAGCCGGAACCAATGTCCTCTCGGTCTCGGTATCCGTCAGTTTCGAGCTCGACTGAAGGCTTCGCTGACATACTGTTCATCCGTTTCGCCCCGCCGAGTAGATCGACGGGGCGAAGCCATATTGTCCGTGTTGCATACCTGCGGCAGGATGGTAGTATGATTTCATGTTCTTCACAATCGGGAATGGGAATCCCGTTGAATGCCACTTCTTGGCGTGATTGAACCACATGCGCTATTCATGCTGACTTGCGGTTCACTGTCTGTTCACATAAGGCGATGACACGATCATCCATCGAGGGTAGAATACAGCCATGAGAAAGATACTGGTCGTCGAAGACGAAGAGAACATCCGTACGCTCGAGAAGCTCTATCTGCAGAAGGAAGGCTATGAACCCGTTCTGGCAGCGACCGGGCGCGAGGCATTGCGCCTGTTCGACGAGCAGAAACCCGATCTTGTGATCCTAGACCTCATGCTGCCCGAGCTGAGCGGCGAGGATGTCTGCCGCGAAATCCGCAAAAAGTCGACCGTGCCGATTATCATGGTGACAGCCAAGAGTGATGAGATCCAGAAGCTGGAAGGCCTGGAGATCGGCGCAGATGACTATGTGACCAAGCCCTTCAGCCCGCGTGAACTCATGGCCCGCATCAAGGCGGCGCTCAGGCGGTATGACTGGGAGCGTCTGGCTGACACGGCGCCGGTGGAGAAACTGGTCTTCAAGGACATCGTTGTCTATCCGGGCAAGCACCGCGTTGTCAAGGCGGGCAAGGACATCATGCTTACCCCCAAGGAATTCGAAGTGTTTACGCTGCTGGTCAAAGCCAACGGCGAACCTGTCTCGCGTTCGAGCCTCATCAAAGAGATCTACGGCGGCAGCGATGACGAAGTCTTCGACCGTACCATCGATGCCTACATCAAGAATATCCGCAAGAAGATCCAGGATGACCACGGAAACCCGACGTACATCGAATCCATCTACGGAGTCGGATACCGTATCCTGGTGTAACGTGACCTGTTGAAGAAGACGTCCAGCTTCTATGCCAGGCTGATCCTCAGCTACGCGGCGCTTCTGGTGCTGGTCATGGTGCTGTCGATCACTGTAGCGGATGCCTTCTTCATACGGGCATTCAAGACTTTCCTCGCCGGCGGCTATGGGTCGCCCTTCGGCATCAAGTCGATGGTCATCGAGCCGAACAGCTACCTGCTGACCACCACGTATCTCAAGTTCCATGACATGATGCGTCTCTCCGTCTGGATCGGCGGATGCGCCGTCATGTTGATCGCGCTTGGCGTGGCGAGCTGGTTCACGCGGCGCCTCTCTCAGCCCATCTCCGGATTCGCCAGCTTTGCCGACCGCATTGGCCATGGCGACTACGACGCACAGATCTCGAACAATCAGGGACTGCGTGAGTTTGCCGAGCTGTCCGACTCGCTCAATCACATGGCACACGAGCTGAAATGCCGTGATGAGGTGGAGCAGGAACTCTTCTCCAACCTTTCTCACGAGCTTCGCACCCCCGTGACGGTCATCAAGGGCTACATGGAAGCTCTCGACGCCGAGCTGATCTCCAGCCCCCAGGAGCTGCATTCGGCTGCAGAAGCGATTTCCCAGGAGACAGCCAATCTCGAGATCATGATCAACGAATTGCGCCAGCTTGCCCAGATCGACAACAACGCCGTCATGCCCGAGGAGTCGGACTTCAACGTCGATGAAATGCTTGGGTATGTCTGGCGAAGATTCGCCCCAATCGCTGCGGCTCATGGAGTCCTGTTGCCGCACCAGTTCGAGGCGCACGTGAAGGTTCATCTCGACCGCCAACTTCTGGACAGGGCAGTGGCCAATCTGTTGAGCAACGCCATCACCGCCACACCGTCGGGAAACTGCGTGACGCTCTCCAGCGCGGTCGATGGGTCGCGCGGGGTCAGCATCGTCGTCGACGATACCGGGTCCGGGATTCCGGAACAAGACTTGGCGCACGTGTTCGACCGCTTCTTCAGGGGGGACCGTTCGCGCAACAGGAGGAGCGGAGGCCTGGGCCTCGGACTTCCCATCGCCAAGGATCTCGTGGAGATCGAAGGTGGTCACCTCGACATCAGGAGCACGGTCAATGTCGGCACACGCGTAACCGTCTCCTATCCGCGGTCTGTCATCGTACGCGACGAGTCCCTTCTGACTTCCTGAAGAACTCTTCTTGCACCTGTCGCTCGCAGAGCTACACTGAGACTGGCGGCCCGTCGTGGCCGACTTGTCGACAGGGGGTCGTCCATGGCCGGAGAGAACATGCTGCACGCCGAAGTTCGTCAGACTGAAGGACTCACATTCGTGGCACGCGGGCCTTCCAATCACTGGGTCGTTCTGGACACGTCCGAATCGGGTGGCGGTCACGGGGGCGGGTCCAGCCCCATGGAACTGCTGCTGATGGCGCTTGGTGGATGCACGGGGATGGACGTTGTGTCGATCCTTGCCAAGATGAAAGAGCCGTATGCGGGATTCCGTGTCGAGTTGTCCGGCGAATGTGCGGAGGAGCAGCCCCACCGGTTCATCCGCATCTCGGTCGACTACTACCTGGCGAGTGACAGTGCTCTGACGGACAACGTTGTTAAAGCCATCCGGCTGTCCGCCGAGAAGTACTGCTCAGTCGGCGGCACACTGGCGCCCGGTGTCGTCCTGGTCCACAGGTATCACATCATCCGTGGCACGGGCGAGGAGATCGGCGAGGTCCTCTGACCACCCCAGCCATATGGGTATGTTTGGATTGCCGGCACGGCGTGGCGGCAATCTGCGTTCTGATCCTCATCACAACCGAAGGCAGCTGCTCTTGGCCGTACCCTCGGGGGCGATGATGCTCGTGCCGGGAAAGAGCCCGAGAGCACGGACGTGGTGGATATGCGGGTGGGTCAGCACGATGGAGTCGATGTCGCAGGGTTCGATCCCGCGGTAGTTCAGGGCCTCGAGGACCGCCTGGTGCCGATCCCGCGCTCCAAGGTCCATCAGAAGGAGGATGTCCTCTTCCTGCACTAGAGTGACGCTGGAGGAGATGCGCCAGACCCACGATGCTTCGCGGAGGGGGAACCCCTTCACCAGGATCTCGACGCTGGTCATGATAGAGCCTCTGGCCCTGCCACTCGGACTTTACTCTGGCCCACTATTCGATATGATACGGATATGGGAGCCAGAGGACACAGGAACACACACCAGGATCAGCCTGCCGTGGGGACGCCGGTCGCCGGGTCCCGCAAGAAGGATGTTGCTGGGGCGAGTGCCGTGGCAGAAGACACCTTTCAGGACCATACCCTTGACACGTTCTTCGATCCCACGCACATACGTCTGAGCAGCCTCATGCAGCGCCAATCTGAGCTGGCGACGCTCGCTTGGCGCTTCGCCTTTTCGTCCGCGTTCGTGCCGGTAGCCGGCATTGTCCTCGGTCTTCTCGCGATCCTGTTCGCGCGCGAGGCCCAGGACATGTTCGATCTTGTCGGGGGGACCGACTTCGACAGGCGCCGGGCGCACAAGGCTCTTGTGATCGGAGGCACGATGACAGGAGTCTGGCTCATCGGGACGATCGTGCTCATTGTTGTTCTCGCACCCTACGGCTTCTAGCACGGCGTCGGGTCCACGCCGCAGTATTCCCGACGATTCGAACAACATGACAGCAGCCTGCGACGAGGAAATCGGTCGATTGTCACAGGTGTGGTAGACTGCCTCAGAACTTGTAGCCGAATCGCCGTAGCAGGGCCTTTCTGTCAGCAACGTCACCCTCACTCTCGACGCCCTTCGGGTTTTCTCCATCGATGACGCCCAAGATGCCGCGGCCGGTTCCGTCGTCCGCGACGACCACCTTCAGCGGGTTTGCCGTTGCGGCGAAGATCGTGCAGACCTCTGGCACCGTCTTGAGAGCGTTGAGCACGTTGATCGGGTAGGCGTTCCCAAGCAGCAGGACGAAGAT